>NZ_JBMXVQ010000015.1:0-17264 GCF_053999135.1 Caminibacter sp. | reverse complement strand
ATTTTGTTTTTGTTGTTAAGCTCTTTTGCAATTGCTTCGTATCCTTCTTCTTTTAAGGATTTATCAAGTTTTCTAACCGTACTTTTTGGCGTTATGCCGTGTTTTTTATTATATTCTTTCTGTTTTATACGTCTTGATATGGTGGTTTTGATGGCTCTGTACATCGAGCCTGTGATTTTGTCTTTTATTTTTTCAAGCACTTCAAGGTCATCGTCAAGTACTATAGGCTTTTCGATTTTACCTGCAAACATCAAAACACGCCCGTTAACGTTTCTAGCAGCTCTTCCCATGGTTTGAATAAGGCTCGTTTCACTTCTTAAAAATCCTTCCTTGTCAGCGTCAAGTATCGCTACCATACTTACTTCCGGTAAATCAAGACCTTCTCTTAGGAGGTTAATACCGATTAACATATCAAATTCCCCCGGACGTAGTCCTCTTATTATTTCGTTTCTCTCAACCACATCGATGTCGCTGTGCATGTATTTGACTTTCAGTCCCATTTCAAGATAATATTTTTGAAGCTCTTCGGCCATTTTTTTTGTAAGGGTCGTAACAAGCACTTTTTCGCCTCTTTTTATAACCTCTTTTGCCCTGTCATAGAGTGTGGCTACCTGGTTTTGGCTTGGCAAAAGCTCAACAACCGGGTCAAGAAGACCTGTCGGACGAATAATCTGCTCGGCTACGCAGGTTGAAATATTAAGCTCATATTCCCCCGGGGTTGCCGATACAAAAAGATAATGAGGCGCTTTATTTATAAATTCATCAAACTTATAAGGCCTGTTATCAAGCGCGCTTGGAAGCCTGAAACCGTATTCCACAAGTACTTCTTTTCTGGCTCTGTCTCCGTTATACATTCCTCTAAACTGCGGCAGACTTACATGGCTTTCATCCACGATTACAAGATACGGTTTTCCTTTTATCTCAAAATAATCAAGTAAAGAATAAGGAGTTTCTCCCGGTTTTTTACCTGTTAAGTGTCTTGCGTAGTTTTCAATTCCTTTGCATGTACCAGTGGTTTCAAGCATTTCTAAATCAAATTCGGTTCTTTGTTTAAGGCGCTGGTATTCAATTATTTTGCCTTGCTTTTCAAATTCCTGTAATCTTTCCTGAAGTTCTTTTTCAATGGAATTTATAGCTTCTGCCAGACGGTTTTGACCTACTATGAATTGATTTGCGGCATAAATTGTTATCTCTTTGAGGTCTTGTAGTTTTTCATTTGTCATATAGTCAATCGTATAAATTCTGTCTATCTCATCTCCGAAAAATTCTACTCTAATTACGTCATCTTCGAAGTATGTCGGGAATATGTCAATTACTTCTCCCTGGACTCTGAAATTTCCCCTCTCAAAGTATTTATCATTTCTGGTATATCCCATGGATAATAATCTAAGCATAAATTCCCGCTGGTTGATTTCATCCCCTACGGCTATTTTTGCAACCATTTTTTTGTATTCAACTGGGTTACCCAGCCCGTAAAGGGCAGAAACGGAAGCTACTACTATTACATCGTCGTATTCTAATAAACTGGCAGTAGCGCTTACTCTTAGTCTTTCAAGTTCTGCGTTGATTGAGCTGTCTTTTTCAATAAACAAATCCTGCCTTGGAAGATAGGCTTCGGGCTGATAATAATCGTAATAACTTATAAAATATTCTACATGGTTTTGAGGGAAAAACTCTTTAAATTCACTGTAAAGCTGAGCGGCAAGGGTTTTGTTGTGTGTTAGTATTAAAGTCGGGATTTGCAGCTTTTCTATAATATTTGCCATAGTAAACGTTTTTCCGCTTCCCGTAACCCCTATTAACGTATTATATCGGCTTCCTTTTTTTATACAATTACTCAGTTTTTCGATAGCCTGAGGCTGGTCTCCTGTTGGTTTGAAGTTGGAATTTAATTTGAACAAAACTCTCCTTTTTATTATAATTATATCAAATCTAATAAAAAGGGGAAAAGTATGGATTTACTTTCTAAATTAAACGAAAAAATTGACGGGCTTATAAAAAAATATGAAGCTTTACAAGAAGAAAACGCAAAATTAAATAATGAACTTAGCAATCTTAAAAACACTCTTGAGGAAAAAGAGCTTGAACTGCTTGAATGTAAGGAAAATATGGCTTTAAAAGAGCTTGAACTTGAAGAGGTTCTGGCTAAAATAGAAGCTATTCTCGGAAAATAATGAAAAAAATATCTGTTTCTATAATGGGAGAAAAATTTGAATTGGAGCTTGAAGACGAATTTTTTGAATTTGTAAAAGAGGACCTTTTTAAACTTCAAAATCCAACTCCAAAAGATCTTCTTTTTTTGATTTTACAAAAAAATAAAGAACAGTTTGAAACTATAAAGGAAATAAATTCTATTTTAAACAAAATAGACCAAGCCTGACTTTTTTCTTTCTGTCAAAAGGTGTTAAAATTATGAAAAAATATTATGGATTTACTCTTGTAGAGTTGGTTTTTGTTATAGTTATTTTGGGAATATTGGCTTCAATTGCAGTTCCAAAACTTGTAGCTACCAGGGATGATGCAAAAATTTCTGTAATGGCGAATAATATCCAAACCGCAAAAGGTGAAATAGCCTCTTATTTTGTTTCAAAAGGAAGTTTTGAAACAAACGCTTCTAAAATGTCCAATATTATTAATGAGTATGAAAAAAGTGGAGAAGCGGTTAACAGTGTGTCTGATAAAACTACTATATTCAAAACCGATAACGGAGGCGTTTTGGAAGAGTGTATAAAATTTGACTGGAGTGATAATAAAAATCTTGTTATTTCCCATCAAAGCGGAAACGGGGATATCTGTAAAGGCGTCAAATCTTTCGTAAAAAGCGCAACATTCGCTATTAAAGGCGAAGGGATTAGTTATTAAAAGCTTTAGTCTTATCGAGCTTGTGTTTGTTATTGTGATTTTAGGTATTTTAACTTCCGTGGCTCTTCCTAAATTGATGTTAAGCCGCGATGATGCTATAATGACAAAAGCTAAAATGCAGATATCGGCGGTTCGTGTTGGGATATCTCAGTTATATTCAAAAAATATTCTAAAAGGTCTGGATACATGTCCTGAGTTGGAAAAAGATGATAATACCCTTTTTTTTGAAGGGGTTTTATCAAACGGTTTGTCAAACGAAGATTCTATTTTATGGGAATTAAAAGAAGACGGAGATAAAAAAACGTTATATAAACTTACGATAGGAAAGAGGAGCTGCGATTTTGTATATGATAAAAATTCTTCAAGAAACTGCAGGTTTTACTGTAAAAAAAACGAATTGTGCGAAGAGCTTGGGAAATGAGATATTACGAAATAGCAATACTTAACACCCCAAATATTTTCACATATCAATCAAAAAATATATATTCTAAAGGCGACGTTGTTGAAGTGCCTGTTAAAAATACTATCAAACAGGGTATTGTTTTAAAAGAAACAAAAAAGCCTGATTTTGAATGTAAGGACATTATCAATAAGATTTATAAATTTAATGAAAAATATATGAAAATCATGGAATTTATAAGTTATTATTATTTTTCTTCAATAGGAGAGGCTGCCGGGCTTTTTTATTTTATTGAGGGTAAAAAAGAAGAAGCTTTTTTAAAATTCACAACCGATATAAATCTAACCCAAAAGCAAAAAGAGGCTTTAAAATTTTTAGAAAAAAATCAGGTTTCCATTCTTTTTGGAGATACCGGAAGCGGTAAGACGGAAATATATATAAAGCTAATCGCTAAAACCCTAAATGAAGGAAAAGAGGCTCTTTTTTTACTGCCCGAAATTGCCATAACTTCCCAGATGGAAAAAAGACTTAAAAAATATTTCGGAGATTCTCTGGCTATATGGCACAGTAAGATTACAAAAAAGAAAAAAGAAGAGATATTAAAAGGTTTAAAAGAAGGAAAAATAAAAATAATAGCGGGGGCTAGGAGTGCTCTGTTTTTACCGTTTAATGATTTAGGGCTTATAATTGTTGACGAAGAGCATGACGACAGCTATAAAAGCGAGCAGACTCCAAAGTATAACGCAAAAGACTTGGCAATATATTTTTCAAAAGTTTTAGGCTCAAAAGTGGTGCTTGGGAGTGCTACGCCTCTTGTAAGTGATTTGTATAAATTCCCTCATTTCAGACTTAAAGGCACTTTTTACAATACCAAAAAAATGAGACATTTCAGAGAAAATTTTGACGAATTTACTATAAATAAAATAAGAGAAAAACTAAGAGAAAAAAAACAGATAATCGTTTTTGTA
The DNA here is from genome assembly GCF_053999135.1 of Caminibacter sp. NCBI lineage: Bacteria > Pseudomonadati > Campylobacterota > Epsilonproteobacteria > Nautiliales > Nautiliaceae > Caminibacter > Caminibacter sp. The sequence goes on along the minus strand of NZ_JBMXVQ010000015.1, from coordinate 13,034 downwards.
CCTACACGCGCCCATTTTAAATATATGATATGTAAATCTTGCGGTGAAGCGATAAAATGTAAATACTGCGATGTGGCTATGAGTTTACATAAAGATAAAAGAGCCCTGAAATGCCATTATTGTAATTATGCTCAGCCTATTCCCAATATCTGTCCGAGCTGTGGCGGAGATGAGTTTTTAAACGAAAGAAAAGGTACAAGCGAAATAGCGGAAGAATTGAAAGAAATCTTCCCTGAAGCCGTAATAGAAAAATTTGACAGAGATATTGTAACTTCAAAAAGCAGAATTGATAAACTGCTAAAACGTTTTTCAAATAAAGAAATCGATATTCTGGTAGGGACTCAGATGCTTGCCAAAGGTCATGATTATCCGGATGTGGCGTTAAGTATAGTTTTGGATATAGATTTTATATTAAATTCCGCAGATTACAGGGCAAGGGAGAGGGCATTTTCTTTAGCCAGGCAGGTTGAGGGTAGGGCCGGAAGAAAAGAGGATGGAGAAGTTATAATTCAGACTCTAAATGCCGATTTTTTTGATAAAAGCTATGAAGAATTTTACAATGAAGAAATAGAGTTTAGAAAAGATTTGGGATATCCTCCTTTTAACAGGCTGTGTAAAATAGAGTTTAGCGATAAGAAAAAAGAAGTGGCAAAAGAGAATATGGAAAAATTTTTGAAATGTATTGGGCAAAAAGAGGAATTGATAGGCTTTGGGGAGGCCCCAATTTTTAAACTTCAAAATAAATTCAGATTTCAGGTCCTTTTTAAAGGAAAAAATCTCCAAAAAATTATTTATCCATGTATTGATTTAAAGTCGGCAAAAGCCGATATGGACCCTGTCAGTTTTATTTGACATCTTTATTAAATTTTTCAGGGTCTACGGCAACTCTGTAATTTGGGTCGTCTTCTTCATAAGTACAGTAAGGCCCGGCTGTTTTTAACAGTTTTTTACACTCATGACTTAAATGTCTGATGGTGAGTTTTTTACCCGCTTCAAGGTATTTTTTTGTGATTTTATCAATCGCTTCAACTCCGCTTGAGTCCATAACTCTTACGTTTTTAAAGTCCATTACGACTTCATTCGGGTCGCCTTTAACGTCAAAACTTTCAAGGAAACTTCTGGTACTTCCGAAAAACAGAGGTCCTTCAAATTCATATATTTTTTTATTGCCTTCCATTCTTGTTTTGAAATATACTTTTGCGTGTTTCCATGCAAATACAAGGGCAGAAATTATAACACCGCTTATAACGGCTACTGCCAGGTCGGTGAAAATAGTAATAAGAGTAGTTACTATTAAGACAAATGCGTCTTCTTTTGGCATTCTTCTTATCTTATCAATGCTTGCCCATTCAAATGTCGCGATACTTACCATAAACATAATACCTATCAGTACGGCAAGAGGGATTTTTTCAATCCACTGAGATAAAAAGACCACAAAAAGAATTATTAAAACCGCAGCCGTAATACCTGATAGTCTTCCGCGTCCTCCGGATGTATGGTTAATAATAGTCTGACCAATCATAGCGCATCCCGCCATTCCTCCAAACATTCCGCTAACGGCATTTCCCACACCAAGAGCTTTTGCCTCTTTATTTCCGTTACCTCTCTCACCGCTCATCTCTTCTAAAACTTCAAGCGTTAAAAGTGATTCGATAAGCCCAACAAGAGCGATTATTATTGAATATGGAAGCACGGCTTTTATCACTTCAAAATTCCAAGGAACCTCAGGCAGGTGAAAAGATGGAAACTCTCCTTTTATGTGTGCTAAATCCCCGATTGTTTTGGTATCCAGATGAAACAGCCATACAATAGCGGTAATTACGATTATAGCTCCAAGTCCTGCCGGAATTGCTTTTGTATATTTTGGGAGAAAATACATAATAGCCATCGTAAGTGCTACCAGGATATAAATTATATAGCTCTCCCCTTTAAAAAACTGAAGCTGAGAGTATGCGATAACAATAGCAAGCCCGTTTACGAATCCGTAAACCACAGGCATAGGTACCAGACGAATGAATTTGGCAAATCCCAAAATACCGATTATCAGCTGAATAAGGCCTGCTAAGACTGCGGCTACGTACAGGTATTCCACTCCGTATTTTTGAACAAGTGCCACCACTACTACAGCCACACTCCCCGCAGCACCGCTAATCATTCCGGGTTTTCCTCCAAAAGCCGCGGCAATAAGTCCTAAAATAAATGCGGTATATAATCCTATTACCGGAGATACTCCGGCTACAAAACTAAATGCGATAACTTCCGGAATAAGTGCAATTGATACTACAATTCCCGCTAAAACATCGTTTTTAACGTTTTTTGAGTTATAATTTTGTAAAATTTTAGAAAACAAGTATAATCCTTTATAGATTTTTAAGGCGCGAATTATACCATAATTAAAGGAATTAAATGTTTGAAAAAAAAGGCGAATATTTTACCGATAAAGACGAAGAGTTTTTAAAGAAAAGCGATTTGGTGATTTTTTATAACACAGAGCCTAAAAAGTTTGTAAAAGATTATGTTGTTATGGGAGGAAAAGAAGAGTTTTCAAAAGTTGATATTCCAAAAGCCTCAAAAAAACTGCCTCTTTTACTGGCAAGACTTGCTTATGTTTTTGAAATATATGATGAAAATTTAAAAGAAGATATGGATTTTGAAGATTTTGTTGAGGTTGTTTTAAAATCCGTCAGAGTTAAAAAAGAGATACAAAATCATGATACAACGTTGGAAGAAGTGGCCGGAGTTTTGTATCTTATGGACAATGCCGAAAAAATAAGCGTAATTATCGGTGAGGTTGATGAAGAAGAGATGGAAAACCTGCTTAGCTTTCTTAAAATGTTTGAGAGTAAAGTTGGAATTTTTAGCAAAAACAAAATTGATTTAGATTTTGAATTTTACGGAATATAAGGAGAGGAAATGGATTATTTGTTAAATACTTACACAAGATTTGACGTAGCTTTTGTTAGAGGAGAAAACGCGACGCTTTGGGACAGGGATGAAAATGATTATATTGACTTTACAAGCGGTATTGGAGTTGTGAGTGTCGGACATGCGAATGTAAGACTCGCAAACGCAATATGCGACCAGGCAAACAGAATTATTCATATCTCAAATCTTTTTAGAATTCCACCTCAAGAGAAACTGGCTGAAATGCTGATTGTAAGAAGCCCTATGGAAGAAGGGGGAGTGTTTTTTTGTAATTCTGGAGCGGAAGCCAATGAAACGGCACTTAAAATTGCCAGAAAATACGGAGAAGTAAACGGAGAGATTAAAAGATATAAAGTAATTACGCTTGAAAATTCGTTTCACGGAAGAACCATATCTACTCTAAAAGCAACGGGACAGCCGAAATTTCATCAATATTTCGGGCCTTTTCCAGACGGATTTGATTATGCAAAAGATATTGATGATATTTATAATAAAATAGACGATAAAACGATTGCCGTTATGATTGAACTTATTCAGGGGGAGGGAGGAGTTAATCCATTCGATATAGAAAAAGTTCAAAAGCTTGAAAAAGAACTTAGAAAAAGAGATATTTTATTAATAGTTGATGAGGTTCAAACGGGAATATACAGAACGGGTGAATTTTTAGCCAGCAATCTTTATGATATTACCCCCGATATTATAACCCTTGCCAAAGGTTTAGGCGGCGGAGTTCCTATCGGGGCCGTATTGACGTCTCTTACGGATGTATTAAAACCAGGAGACCATGGAAGCACGTTTGGGGGTAATTATCTCTCAACAAGAGCGGGAATAGAGGTTTTATCTATTTTAGATGAATATTATAAAAGCGGACAGCTTAAAGAGACTATTGAATATTTTGACAATAAACTGGTGGAAATTGCCAAAGAATTTCCAAATCTTTTCGACAGCGTCAGCGGTTACGGGCTTATGAAAGCCTTAAAAGCCCATACGCCTGAAATTAGAGACGAAGTTGTTAAAAAATGTTTTGAAAACAGAGTGCTTGTATTAAAAGCCGGTGAGAAGTCTGTAAGATTTCTGCCTCCACTTACCATTACCCAAGCGGAAATGGACGAAGGCTTTGACAGAATGAAAAATGCCCTAAGGGATATTAATTGAGAAAATTAATATTTCTTTTTCCTTTTATTTTATATGCGGGGATACTCAGCGAGTTGAAACAAAAAGAGATGGATATTGATTCTTTAAAATCAGTTAAAGATTCTATTGAAACTAAACGAAGCTGGATTAATCCCGTTACTTTAAAATATTCTTATTCCAAAAGTAATACCGGTAATATAACTTCAAAAACCCATTTATATACAATTTCGGTAAATCAGCCCATTTTCAAAAGCGGGGCTATATATTATTCCATAAAATATGGGGATTTGTCTAAAAATTATAATCTAAAACAGATTGAGCTTAAAAAAAGAGAGCTTATAAAAAGAGCTTATGATTTGGTATATGATTACAGAATTTCAAAAATAAATGAAAAAGTTTTAGAATTAAAAATTGAAAACGCAAGAATTGACGTTAAAAGAAAAAAAGAGGCTTTTTTAAGCGGTACGGGGGACAGTTCGTTACTTGACAACGCTATTTTGAATTTAAATAATTTAAAACTCTCTTTAGAAGATATAAAACAAAACGAACTGCAATTAAAATATTCTTTTTCTAATTTGTCGGATTTAGATATAAAAAAAGTAAAACTGCCTGATTTGATTCTTATTTCGAAAAATAAATATTTAAACGAACATCTAGAACTTAAATCTCAAAAATTATATGAAAAGATAAAAAATTCTCTTTATAAAATGCAGGTGGGAAACCAGCTTTTTACCGTAAGTTTGAAAGGTAGTATTAATTATCAAAAAATAAAAACGGATTTGTCAGTTTCTAAAGAGAATTATTATACGGCTGGAATGAGCGTTTCTTTACCTTTAGATGTAAATTCAAAAGTAAAAATAGAAAAAGCCAAGCTTGATTATCTTAAATCTAAATATCTTCTTAAAGATAAAAAAAGAGAAATTATTAACGAATATAAAAAAAATTTAGCTCAAATTTTTTCTCTGAAGAAAAAACTTAAAATTTATGATGAAAATATTAAAATTTATGAAAATCTTATCTATTCCACCGAAGAATCGATTAAAGCCGGTAATGCTACTTATCTTGATTTAGAAGTTTTAGAAAATTCTAAAAAAGCAGCTGTGTTAAATAAAGAGATAATAAAGCTTCAAATTCAAAAAAAACTTCTTAATCTTTATTATAAATTAGTTTCTTTTAGTAACAGATGACTTTTTTTGTCTTATTTTTCTCTCATGCAGATTATAAGATTTTGTTATAATGAATAAAATTTTATTAAAGGGGCAAAATGAAAGTGGATGTTTTAATAATTGGTGCAGGTGGAGCGGGGCTTTATGCCGCTCTTAGCGCCGTTAAAGAAAATAAAGATTTGGATATTGCAGTACTTACAAAAGTTTATCCTACACGTTCACATACAGGTGCCGCTCAGGGTGGTATTAATGCTGCATTGGCAAATGTTGACCCGACGGATAACGAAGAACTTCATACGTTTGATACGGTAAAAGGCAGTGATTATTTAGCCGACCAGGAAGCTGTTAAATATATGTGTTATGAAGCTCCGAAAATTATAAGAGCGATGGAACATATGGGAGTTCCTTTTAGTAGGCTTAACAACGGAAAAATAGCTCAAAGACCTTTTGGCGGGGCAAGTAAGGACAGGACCTGTTACAGTGCGGATAAAATGGGGCATGTAATGCTTCATACTTTATATGAGCAGTGTATAAAAGAGGGTGTAAACTTTTTAAACGAATGGTTTATGTTAAATATTGTTCATAACGGAAGAAGAGTTATAGGCGTTACGGCTATTAATATTGCAACAGGGGAAGTTGAACTTATTAAAACAAAAGCAATAATCCTGGCAACCGGAGGTCACAGCAGAATTTATTGGGGATATACTTCAAATGCTCTTGGCTGTACGGGAGACGGAACTGCCGCAGCGCTTAGGGCCGGACTTCCACTAAAAGATATGGAATTTTTACAATTTCACCCTACAGGTCTTAGGAAATCGGCTATCTTAGTATCTGAAGCCGCAAGAGGAGAGGGAGGACATCTTATTAATTCTCTTGGGGAAAGATTTATGAGTAAATACGCTTCTGAAAAGATGGAACTAGGTCCAAGGGATTTGGTTAGTAGAAGTATTATGATGGAAATCAGAGAGGGAAGAGGTTTTAAAGATGAAGAAGGAAGAGAATATGTTCATCTTGATTTAACTCATTTAGGTGCTGAAAAAATTAAAAAAAGACTTCCTCAAATTAGAGAACTTGCAATAGATTTTGAAGGAATTGACCCTATAAAAGAACCTATACCTGTCAAACCTACGGCTCACTATGCAATGGGTGGAATTCATACGAACGTAAAATGTGAAACGCCAATTGAAGGAATATACGCTGCAGGTGAGGCTCAATGTGTAAGCGTTCACGGAGCAAACAGACTTGGAGGAAATTCTCTTCTTGATATAGTGGTTTTCGGGAATATAGCAGGTAAAGAGGCAGTAAGATATGCTGAAGCTACCGATTTTGCAAGAGGCGGAGCAGATAAACTTGAAGATGACGTTAAATTTATTACAGAACTTATGAACAGAGAATCAAAAGAGACGTTAGGCGACCTTAGAGACGAACTTGGTGAAATTATGTTTAAACATTTTGGTGTATTTAAAAATGAAAAAGAGATGCAAGAAGGATATTCAAAACTTAAAAATTTAATAGACAGAGCGCATAAAAATCTTGGTGTGGAAGATAAATCAAAAGTATTTAATCTCGATTTACAGGCAACTCTTGAATTTTTCAATCTGCTTGAAATTGCAGATGTATTAGCATATGCCTCACTTCAAAGAAAAGAAAGTAGGGGTAGTTTTTACATAGACGATTATCCTAAAAGAGATGATGGGAATTTCTTATATCATTCAATGATTACTAAAAACAGTGATGGAAGTTTTAATTATGATAAAGGTGAAGTGGATTTAAGCCTTTATGAACCGGCTGAAAGAAAATATTAATATCAATGTAAAATGGACAATGGAAAATTGAAAATGAAATTTTACATTTTACATTGTAAAATTGTCCATTGTTTTTGGTCTCCCGGGCGGGACTTGAACCCACGACCTTCGGATTAGGAATCCGACGCTCTATCCAACTGAGCTACCGGGAGAATTAATGTAATTATAGCAAATTATATAAATAGACATCAAAGGATGGAGATATGAAAAAAATAAAATATGTAACAAAAGTTAAAAGATATAATCCTGAAACAAAAGAAAATTACTGGCAAGATTTTGAAGTAGAGGTTGAAGATAGTTTAACAGTATTAGAGCTTTTGATGTATATAAAGGATAAAATAGACGCAAGTCTGACTTTTAGAGCTTTTTGTAGAAGTGCTATTTGTGGAAGCTGTGCAATGATTATTAACGGTCGTGCAGGACTTGCTTGTAAAATTCAGGCAAAAGATAAAATTAAAAACGGGGTAATTAAAATTGAGCCTCTCCATCACCTGCCTGTTGTAAAAGATTTAGTGGTAGACCAAGAGCCGGCATTTGAGAAATTTAAAAAAGTTAAGCCTTATCTTATTCCGGATTCAAAAGTTGTACCGGATAATAATAAAGTAGAATCTTTAGTATTACCTGAAGAATTTGCAAGATATGACAAACAAACGGATTGTATTTTATGTATGGCATGTTATGGCCAGTGTAATGCGCTTGAGGGTGATGAAAAATATTTAGGACCTTTTCAATTAACAAAGGTATTTAGATTTATTATGGATACGCGTGACGGAATGGATGTTGAAGAGAGAATAAAACTGGCAGAAGACCATGGAATTTGGGAATGTGTTCAGTGTCAAATGTGTTTAGCGGCTTGTCCTAAAGGTGTAAAACCGGGAGACGATATTTTAGAACTTAGAAGAATTGCAAAAGATACAGGAAAAGAAAATATCGCTACAAGAAGAGCAAAATTCTGGTTTGCAACTGTTTTTGAAACCGGACAGATTGATAAATGGCATCTTCCTGAAGTTGCTTTTGGAGATGAAAAAGGAGAGGCTATTACTGAAAAACTGGAAATTGAATTTAAAAACAGAGGTATGAAAGAAGAAGAGTTTGGTCCTAAACCGTTCCCTGGTATTGAAAAATTTAGAAACTTTATTAAAAAACTTGAAAAGGAACTATAATGAAAAAAATAGGAATTTATCCTGGATGTTGTTTTCAAGGTGCCGATATTCATAACTATGATATAACTACTGATTTTTTAAACAGAATGGGAGTTGAGGGAATACTTCTAGAAAGAGCCGCTTGTTGTGGAGGAGGAGTTATTGATGAAACCAATAAAAAAATAGTTTATGGACTAAACGCTAGAAATATAGCTTTAGCGGAAGAAAAGGGAGTTGATTTATATACTCCTTGTAATACATGCTATATGATTATTGCTAAAACGAAACTGGCACTTGACAGCGACCCTGGACTTAAAGAAAAAATTAATGAAATTTTGGCGGAAGAAGGACTTGAATACAAAGGCACTGCTAAAATTTATCATACGTTAAATCTTATTAGAGATTTTATCGGTATGGATACGTATAAAAGCAAAATACAAAGAAAATTCGAAGGCGTAAAAGTTGCTCCATATTACGGGTGTCATGTATTAGCTCCAAATGAAGTTGCTCTTGATGACCCGGAAAACCCGACAGTCCTTCAAGAAATTTTAAAACCTCTTGGAGTGGAAGTGGTTGAAAGGTATCAAAATGAACAGACGTGTTGCGGATATCATGCAAGATTTACAGACCCAGAACAAAAAGAGAGACTTGCAATAAAACCGCTTGAGGGGGCTAAAGAAGCGGGAGCTGATGTAGTGGCTACTCCGTGTCCTTTATGTCATAAAGCCATGGACGGATATGAAGAACCGATTTTACAAGTTACTCAGCTTATAAACGTTGCCTGCGGTGCTACTCCTAAAGATGCTTTTTGGGATTTAAACAAAACGGAAATAAAAATAAGCTTCTCTTAATCTTCTTTTTTCTTCTTTTTTATCATAATAAGGTATATCATGAGATATGATGTTATTGAAAAAATAGGTGAGGGGAACAGAGGGGAAGTTTATAAGGTAAAGCTTGAAGATGGAACGTTTGCCGCTTTAAAATGGGCTAAAAGTTATAAAATAGACAAAGAGTGGAATATTTTGAATTTTTTAAATGGAAAATATGCCCCAAAACCTATTTTTAGAGGGAAAAAATATTTGGTAATGGAGTTAATCGAAGGTATTCCATTAAAAGAATTAATTGGGACTAAAGATTATTATGTTCTTTTAAAGCAGGCTCTTGAGGGAGCTTATTATTTAGATAGAGCAGGAGTTTTTCATAAACAGCTCGGCAGATATTATCATATTTTAAAAACAGATAAAGGCGCAAGGTTTATAGATTTTGAAAGGTCTGTTTTTAGCGAAAAACCGAGAAATTTTCTTCAGCTTGTTGGTTATTACTTGCAACGGGACGAAAATTTTGATAAAAAAGAGGTGGAAAAAATAGCCGCTATTTATAAAACGAATCCGAAAAACGGATTGTTGAGGATAAAAGATTTGTTTGATGAAATCATTGAAAATAAGTTTTTAGGATAGTTTAATGAAAGAATCTTTTTTTATACAACAATTTAAAAACCGATATATAGGAGATGACGGGGCGGTTTTGAATATATGTGCTAAAAATAGTGTAATAGCCAGTGACAGTTTTTTTGAAAATATTCATTTTAAAAGAGAATGGATGAAATTGGATGAAATTTCTTATAAGGCTTCTTTGGTTAATATAAGTGATATGATAGTTATGAACTCTAAAATAGATTACGCCGTTTTAAATGTGGGTTTTCCAAATACTCTTACGCTTGCCGAAATAAAGTTGTTGGCCGAAGGTTTTAAAAAAGCCGCAAATGAATATGGATATAAGATAATCGGGGGAGATACGATAAAAAGTGATAATATTTCAATATCGGTTACAATGATTGGAAAAAGCAGACGTCCTGTATTTAGAAAAGCTAAAATAGGTGAATTTGTTGCTTTTACCGGAAATCTGGGCAGTGTGGCTAAAGATTTAAAAATACTTTTAAGAGGCGGTAGCGTTTCTAAACGTTCAAAGTTTATAAAACCTGTTTTAAGGGATAAATTTTTTTATAAGGTTTCTAAATATATTACGGCGGCTTGCGATATAAGTGATGGGCTTTTTAAAGAACTTGAAAGAATTTCGGAAGTGTCTTATGTGAATTATAAATTTTTAAAAAAGTTTGATAAAAATATAGGGTGTAGCGGGGAAGAGTATGAAATTTTATTTACATTTCCCAAAAAAAATTTGAAAATAATAAATAATATAGCTAAAATTACAAGAACACCTATAAATATTTTTGCGGTGACTACGCGGGGAAAATATAAAAGCATATGTAAAGAAAACCATTTTTAAGGAAAATTATGAAAGTATTTGCCGATTTGTTTGACAGGGAAATTTTAAAATATACCCTGTTGCCTCTTTTTTTGTCTCTTCTGTTTTGGGGAATTGTCTTTTTCTTTTTTGGTGATGATATTATTACTTTTTTAGGTTCTTATGTTGAAAATGTTCCTTATGGAAATAAAATAAGCGATTTTATACATGGGGCGGGATGGCTCTTTTTGGCAGTGCTTTATTATCTTTTGAGTATTTCTACGCTTGGAGTGTTTTCAAGTTTTTTTATTGATAAAATAATCCTTCATATTAATGAAAAACATTTCAACTGCAAGCCTAGAGAAGTCTCTTTTAAAGATATTTTTTACGGTTTTTGGATTTCCCTTAAATCATTTTTTATCTATTTTATTATTTTTATTTTTACTTTTTGGATTCTTTTTATTCCGGTTGTAAATATTTTTTATCAGCTTTTTATGTGGAGTATTTTGAATAAAAAACCTCTTGTGTTTGACAGTAGTTATTTGTTTTTTGACCCGATAGACATGGAAAAAGAACTTGGAATAAAAGCTTGGATGGTGGTATTTTTAACTTCGGTTGTATATTTTATTCCTGTTATTTCATGGTTTGGTTATACTATCCAGCTTATTTTTATGGCTCATATTGTGCTAAAAAGATGTAACAGCTCTTAATTTGATATAATTATAATAAAAAAGGTTGAGTATGGTATATTCACATGCACCTATTAGTTTTCATTTTAATAAAAACAGCGAAAATTTCGTGGTAGAAGAAATTCCCCTTTATCCTTTTGCTCATACAGGCGAGTGGTTAATGCTGAAAGTCAGAAAAAAAGGGCTTACAACTCCCGAAATGATAAATAAAATATCTTCAAAAACAGGTATTAAAGCCCGTGATATAGGTTATGCCGGGCTTAAAGACAAAGAAGGTATGACCATTCAATGGATAAGCGTCCCAAGAAGGTACAGAGATGAAGTAAATAAATTTGAAGATAAACAGATTAAAATATTAGAGCAGGATTTACACAGAAATAAACTTAAAATCGGTCATTTAAAAGGGAATAAATTTTTTGTAAGACTTAAAAAAGTGCTTCCTGTAGATGCTAAAAAAATTGATAATGTTTTAAAAGAGATAAAAAAATATGGAATACCTAATTTTTTTGGTTATCAAAGATTTGGAAAATTTGGAAATAACTGGGAAGAGGGGAAAGCTATAATAGAAGGCGACAAATTTGTCAAAAACAGAAAACTCGAAAAACTTTTAATAAGCGCCTATCAGTCTAAACTTTTTAATGATTGGCTTAATGAGAGGATTAATCTTAGTAATGTTTTTGATTTAAGTGAAAAAGAGCTTTTAATTGCCGGATATGATAAAGAGCTTATAAAATTTGTAAAATCTCAAAAACATCCTTTTAAACTTCTCCCCGGGGATGTTATGACTCATTATCCTATGGGCAAGTATTTTTATCTTGAAAGTTTGGAAGATACCGACAGGTTTTATAAAAAAGAGATAACAGTAACTGGGCTGTTACCTGGTAAAAAAGTAATCAGGGCAAAAGATAAAGCAAGGGAAATAGAAGAAAAATATGATGAACTTGTCCCAGCTCAGGGTGATAGAAGAATGGCTTGGATTTTTCCTGAAATTCTTGAAAAAAATTATTTAAAAGACTATGCTCAATATGAAATTGTTTTTACCCTTCCAAAAGGGGCTTATGCGACGGTATTAATTGATATTTTAAAAGAAGGGATAAAAGCTTTTAGGGATACAAAATGAGTTTACCGAGACTTGCTACTAGCGTTGCTACATTAACCGCTCTTGTTTTAGCTATAGCAAAGATTATAGTAGGGTTTATGAGCGGAAGCGTTGCTGTTATAGCCAGTGCTCTGGATTCTATTTTGGATATGGTTATATCCATTTTTAATAATATTGCAGTTCGTATTAGTGAAAGCAAACCTAATTATAAGTTTAATTACGGCAAAGGTAAAATAGAAGGACTTGCAGCTCTTTTTGAAGGGCTTTTTATTATTGTAAGTGGTATTTTTATTATTTATGAAGGTATTAAAAAGATTATTTATCACGAAGTTATAAAAGAGATTGATATTTCTATTTATGTGATGCTTTTTTCTATTTTAGCTACCGGAGGACTTGTTACATTTTTATATTATATTGCTAAAAAAACAGACAATTTGATTGTAAAATCAGACCTTTTACACTATAAAACCGACCTTTTGACAAACGGGGCGGTTTTAATTTCTTTAATTATTGTTAAATTTACAGGATTTTATTATCTTGATTTTATATTGTCAATTTTAATTGGGATTTATATTATTAAAGAAGCAAGTGAAATAGTTAAAAACGGTCTTGAAATTTTACTTGATGCTTCCCTGGATTTTAAAACAGTGGAAAAGATAAAAGAGATTATAAAAAAAGAGCCTCTTGTATTAGATTTTCATTGTCTTAGAACCCGTAAGGCTGGAAATAGAAATTTTGTGGACGTACATCTGGTATTGACTCCTGAGATGAAACTTAAGCTTGCACATACAATTGTAGAAAATGTGGAAGAAAAAATCAGAGCTATTGAT
>NZ_JBMXVQ010000014.1:0-14302 GCF_053999135.1 Caminibacter sp. | reverse complement strand
CCTTAAAACTTTCCTGATGCATCGATAAAAATCTAGCAGCGTTGTAAAGTTTATTGGTAAAGTTTCTGCTTTCGATTATTTTTGCTTCGCTAAGCTTAATGTCTCTTCCCTGAACCGCAAGTATCGCCAGTGTAAATCTTAAAGCGTCGGCCGAATATTTTTCTATAATCTCAAGCGGGTCTATTACATTACCTTTGCTTTTGCTCATTTTTTGTCCGTGTTCGTCGCGAACTAATGCGTGAAGATAAACATCCCTAAACGGCACTTCTTTTAAAAAATGTTTGCCCATCATAAGCATTCTGGCTACCCAGAAAAACAGAATATCAAATCCTGTTATTAAAAGGTTGTTTGGATAAAATCTTTCAAGGTCTTCTGGCATCCATTTAATACCTTTGCCCCATTCGCCGTTTTCCCATCCAAGAGTAGAAAACGGCCAAAGAGCTGAACTAAACCACGTATCAAGAACATCCGGGTCTTGGTGGAAATTTTTAGAATGACATTTTGGGCACTCGTTTGGCTCATCCACGCTTACCCATTCATAACCGCATTCGTCGCAGTAATATACAGGAATCTGATGTCCCCACCAAAGCTGACGTGATATGCACCAATCCCTTAGCTCTCTCATCCATGCGTCGTAGTTGTTTTTCCATTGAGGAGGATGGAATTTTGTCTCACCTTTATTTACCGCTTCAATAGCGTCTTTTGCCACTTCTTTTTTCAAAAACCACTGGGTTGAAACATAAGGTTCGATTACGCTTTTACATCTGTAACAGTGACCTACCTGATGGATATGTTTTTCTCTTTTTTCTATAAATCCTTCACTTTCTAGTTTTTCTACAATTTTTGGTCTGGCTTTTAGTCTGTCAAGTCCGGCAAATTCACCGGCTTGTTCGTTTAAAATCCCTTTTTCGTCAAATACTTTTATAAGTTCTAAATTATGTCTTTTTCCGACTTCATAGTCGTTTGGGTCGTGAGCCGGGGTTACTTTAACAGCACCCGTACCAAACTCCATATCAACATATTCGTCGGCAATAATAGGAATTTCCCTGTTAATTAGCGGCAGGCGGACTTTTTTACCGATGAGGTGTTTGTATCTTGTGTCCAACGGATTTACCATAACGGCCGTATCGCCGAAATATGTTTCGGGTCTAGTGGTTGCCACTACGATATATTCGTTGCTCTCAACAATTGGATATTTAATATAAACAAGTTCTCCTTCATGTGTTTCGTATTCAACTTCGATATCGCTCAGTGCCCCGTCTTTTGGACACCAGTTTACCATATAGTCGCCTTTTACGATGTAGCCTTCGTCATACAGTTTTTTAAAAGCTACCCTTACAGCCCTTTGAAGCCCTTCATCCATGGTAAATCTCTCTCTACTCCAAGCAGGAGAGGCTCCAAGGCGTCTTAGCTGTTTTGTGATAGTACCGCCACTGAATTCTTTCCACTCCCATACTCTTTTTAAGAATTCTTCTCTTCCTATTTCCTCTTTTGTTTTGCCTTCGGCTAAAATCTGTTTTTCCACTACGTTTTGGGTGGCTATCCCTGCGTGGTCGGTCCCCGGTTGCCAAAGGGTGGCGTATCCGTCCATCCTTTTATATCTGACCATAATATCTTGAAGGGTAAAAGTTAAAGCGTGTCCGATATGAAGGCTTCCCGTAACGTTTGGTGGGGGCATCATAATACAGAAGTTTTTAGGTTTTGAATAGTCAACTTCAAAAAATTTATTTTTTTCCCATCTCTCATAAGTCGATTTTTCAAACTCTTTAGGATTATATTCTCTCACACAAAATCCTTTTTTGTTGCAATTATACAATAAATTAATTTGGTACTGACTAAATAAAGTGAAACGATTGCAAATTTTAATGTAATAAAAGCGTTAAAAAATGCACTTAAAGCGTAGCGGTTTGCACTTTTTAGCTTTTATGAAATGTTTAAAAATTTGCTCTCTTGTTGAACGTATTTAGTTAGTGTCATTAATTTATTATCTATAAGTTTTTTTATGCTATAATTTGGCTAACTATCTTTAATAAAGGATGATAATAATGAAATTTGAAGTTGTGCTTCCTGTTTTGGGGTTTGAAGATGAAAAAGAATTTGAACTTGAAGAGGTAAGTGATATTTTTTATAAATTAAAAGGTAAACGCGTAAATTTTACCCTTATTGACCCTTTTGCCCTTAGAGATTACGATTTTGAAATAAGCGATGAAGAGAGCGAAAAACTAAAACTTGACGAAAATAAAAAATTTCTTGTTTTAAACATAGTCACCTTAAACGAGCCTTTTTTGGAATCCACCGTTAATTTTGCCGCCCCTTTAATTTTTAATATGGATGATAAAGTAATGGGACAGGTAATTTTGGATAAAGGTCCTTACGGTCTTGCCGAACCTTTAAAAAATTTTGTAAAGGCTAAAAATGAAAATTAGCATTATAGGTTACGGGGCTATGGCAAGGGCTATAGCCGAAGGTTTAAAAGGGGATGTGGAATTTGAGGTGGTTGGAAGAGATGAGGAAAAATTAAAAAATTTTTCAAAAGAGTTTGGATGTCCTTATTATATTATAGACGGTTACGATATCAGCGGTAAAATCGTAATACTTGCCGTAAAGCCTTATGCGCTGCAGGAAGTTTCTATGAGAATAAAAGGGGAAGCCGATGTTTTGATTTCCATTTTGGCTGGAAAAGCGCTTTTTGAGCTTCAAAAATATATAAAATCAAAATATTATCTTCGGGCTATGCCAAATATCGCCGCTAAATATAAAGCTTCAACCACCGCTGTTACCGGAGATGAAGAGGCAAAAGAGATAGGCGAAAAAATTTTAAGTAAAATCGGTGAAGTTGTATGGGTAAACAACGACGACGAAATAGATATGGCGACTGCCATTATCGGAAGCGGTCCTGCGTTTTTGGCTATTATAGCCGAAGCCATAAGCGACGGAGGCGTTTATACCGGGCTTAAAAGGGATGTCAGCGAAAAACTCACAAAAGGTCTTTTTAAAAGTTTTGCTTCTCTTAAAGAAACATTTCCCGATATTAAAAACAGCGTTATGTCTCCAAAAGGCACTACCGCTGAGGGTGTAAAAACATTAGAAGAAGAAGGTGTTAGGGGTAAAATTTTAAATTCTATAGTAAAAACCTATGAAAAATCCAAAAAAATCTAAAGGCTTTACTCTTTTAGAACTTATTATCTCAATGCTTGTTATTGGAATATCGTTAACTTCTTTTCCTTTTTTTCTTCAGTTTCATATAAAAACAGCTTTTGACCCTGTTTTTAATGACGATTTGTTAAATTCTTTTGTGAAATTTTATGAAGAGACGAACATATCTAAAAAAACGTTTTATTCCCCGGAAAATAACGAAACTTATGAATTTGACGAAGTAAAAACAGGTAAAGTCTCTTTTTTAAGGGTTTTGGTTGAAAAGAGAGATTTTGTTTGTTTAGAAAACTCAGATTGAAATCGTTTACATTAATCGAAATACTTTTGAGCATGGTTATAGCCGGTATTTTGAGTTTTGTGTTTTTTGGAATTTTAACCGATGTTTATAAAGATTATTTTGATTCAAAAGAGATATCCTCGGCTTTGAGCGATATGGAACTTGCCCTTATGAAAATAGAAGCGAATTTAAAAAACCGTATAAAAAATTCAACCTCGGTTTTAAAAATCACCTCTTCAGAAATCGAGTTTGAAAAATTGGGAGATGATTTTAATAAAAGCGGATATACGGGGATTGAGTTTTTAAAAGAAGACGTCTGTGTTAAAAGGGGCATGTGGAAAGAGGAGATAAACAACACCTCGTTTGGATATTCGGGTCTTATAGATTTAAACCTTACCGAAAAAAACGGAAGCGTTTACAAGGTTTTTTTGCCTTTTAGCGATTTTGAGAGTGTAAAAGAAATAGCATCAAAAAGAGCGGAATTCTGGGGGCTTGAGAAGGAAATTTTTGAAAAAAATCACGAAGTTATTGTTTTTTCCGGTAAAAAAGGGGAGGGAGATATTGATGAAATAAAAATATTTAAAATTAAAAAAGTTGCTTTTAACGATATCACTCAAAACGACATACTGGAAATAGAAGCTTTAACACATGGCAAAGAGAGGATATACGAAAAGTTTTTTTTAGTAAACGGGGCATGGGCTTTGGTTTTTGAAGAGGGTAATTTAAGTTTTTATTTCAATTATTATCCATGGCTTGGGGAGAAGTTTAAAGACGGAAATAAAACGCTTCTTATTCATAATCTGAGTTTTTTTGATTTTTATGTTAAAAACGGAGTAATTGTTTTTAATATGTGTAAAAAGGTGTTAGATAAAACCGTTTGCAGAAAAAAAGCCGTGTTTTGAGAAAATCTTTTTTTCTTTTCTATGCGGTGGTTTTTTTGACCGTTATAGGGAGTCTTGGAGGACTTAGCCTGTTTTTTAAAGGAACTTCAAACTATTTTTCCTCTTATTTTTTATTAAATCAAAAAGCCGATTTACTTCTTAAAACGGCAAACGATTATGCGGTTTTTATTTTAAAAAATCATAATTACGAAAAAGGAGTTGTTAAAAAAATTAAATTTGAGTATGACGGATTTGAAATAAACATTATTTTAAAAACTTTTTTAAACGAGTTAAATAAGGATGGTATTTTTGTAAAAACTGGAGAAAGTAATCTTTCTGTTTTTGTTTTTACGGAGGTTAAGTGCCTAAATTCTCATTTTCATTTAAGAAAAACCTCTCTTACTCTTCAAAAACCTTGATATATAGTATATAATTGAAGTGTTTAATTTTAGTTAAAGGAGTCCTATGAATGTTACAATAGTTGGAAGGGGAGTCGCGTTGACAGACGCTATGAAAGACCATATTACAAAAGTGGTCGAAGAAGTGGAAAAATATAATCTTGGAATTATACACTCGGTAGTTGCAGTTGAAAAAGACAAAAGAGATTTTTTTACCGTTGAGATAATTATGAATATTCCTGAAAAAGGAACAGCTGTAGTCCATTACAGAGATAAAGATATGTATACGGCTTTGGATAAGGCTAAGGATAAACTTGAAAAACTTTTAAGAAGATATCATGACAGAAAAATAGACCATCATAAAAAAGACAGAATAGAAGAGCTTATAGTTGAAGAGACTCAGGATGAAATAGTTGAAATGCCTCTTGATATAGAAAAACCTGTAAGTGTTGAAGAAGCTATTGAAGAGTTCAAAAACTCGGGGCTTTATTTTATGGTGTTTAGAGACTTAAGCGGAGAAAAAAGAGTTATTTACAGAAGAAAAGACGGCAAATTAGGATTATACTGATTTTTTTGCTAAAATTCCGTCTAAAATTTTAAAGGAGACATAAATGAAAAGAACTTATCAGCCAAGCAAGATAAGAAGAAAAAGAACTCACGGATTTAGAGCAAGACTTAAAACTAAAAACGGTAGAAAAGTGCTTAAAAGAAGAAGAGCTAAAGGTAGAAAAAGATTAGCGGTTTAAGCTCGAATGAAATAAAATATCTTTATAAGAAAGGAAAAAAGGTTTATAGTAAATTTTTTACCTTTTTTTTCCTTCCTTCAGAAGAACTTAAAATAGCTGCGGTTGTATCTAAAAAAATTTCTAAAAAAGCTGTAATAAGGAATAAAATAAAAAGAAGAATAAAACACCTCTCAAGAGATTTTTTAAAAGAGGGAAGTTTTATCGTTATTCCTAAACAGGATATATCGCAGGTAAAATTCGAAGACTTGCAAAATGATTTTAAAAAAATTTGCGATAAAATTCGTTAAATTTTATAAATATTTTATAAGTCCGGCACTAGGGAGTAATTGCAGGTATTACCCTACATGCAGCTGTTATGCCCTGTGGGAATTTGAAAACGAAAATTTTTTTAAAGCGTTTATAAAAAGTGTTTTGAGAATTTTAAAATGTAACCAGCTTTTTAGGGGAGGAATAGATTATCCTGTGATATCTAAAAAAATAAATCCGTGTTACGGAAAAAAAATTGAAATAAAATATTGGTTAATTCCAAAAAACGACAAATTTATAGTGATAAAGGCGGAGAATGAACGGACAAGATAACTTAAGAAGAATTATAATAGCCACTGTCATATCTTTTATATTTTTCTTTGCATATGATTATTTCGTATTGCAGCCTCAAATGGAGGCGGCTTCTAAAACAGAAAAGATAAGCAATAAAGCCCCTGTAAAAGTAAAAAGGGAGTCTGAAAACACATCTGTTTCAAAAAATGAAAAGTCTTTTGAGGCGAAGACAGTTGCTGTTATAGAGGCTAAGAATTATGAAATAAAAATAGATTCTTTAGGAAGAATCAGCAGTTATATTTTAAAACAGAACAAATTTAATACAGACGGAAAACATTTAGAACTTATTTCTCCTAAACTGCCAAAACCTTTAGAGGTAAGATTTAAAAATGAGAATTTAAATAAAAAAGCTTTTAGCATTCCTGTTGAGGTGAGTGCTAAAAAAATTGTTTTAAACGGTGAAAAAAAAGAGCTTGTAATAACTCAAAATCTTAAAGAACTTGTTCTTAAAAAAATTATAACTTTTTATCCTAGCGGCAGATACGGTGTAAAAGTAGAACTCTCAAAACCTGCCGATTATTTTATTTCCCAGGGATACAGACCGGCGGCTGCTATAGACCAGCTGACTATCCATGGGGTTGTTATTAAAAAAAGCGACGATACTCTTGAAATTATAGAAGACGGGGATGCGGAACCGGAAACTATTAATAACGCTATTGTCGTAGCCGGTTTTGACAGATACTATACTACTCTTCTTTTTTCTAAAAAGCCTGTAAAGGCGGTGGTTGTTCCTGATGATGAAAAAAATCCGGTTACTTTTATAGAATCAACAGACAATATTTCTTTAATAGGATATATAGGACCTAAATATGTAGATACGTTAAGAAGTATAGACCCGGGACTTGTTGATGTCGTTCAATACGGTGTTGGTACGTTTTTTGCAAGAAACCTCTTTTTAGTCCTTGATTATCTGTATAAAATCTCAGGTAACTGGGGTGTGGCTATTATTCTCTTGGTTGTCCTTGTGAGACTTGTGCTTTTCCCTCTTACTTTCAAGGGAATGGTGAGTATGTACAAATTAAAAGAACTTGCACCTAAAATGAAAGAGATTCAGGAAAGATACAAAAAAGACCCTCAAAAACTTCAGATGCATATGATGAAGCTTTATAAAGAACATGGGGCTAATCCGCTTGGCGGATGTCTGCCTCTTTTACTTCAAATTCCTATCTTTTACGGAATTTACAAACTTTTATTATATTCTATAGAACTTAAAGGGGCTCATTTCCTATGGATTAAAGACTTAAGCGAAATGGACCCTTATTTTATTTTACCGGTACTGATGGGTGTTAGTATGTATATCCATCAAAAACTAACCCCTACCAATTTCCAAGACCCTATGCAGGAGAAAATATTTAAGTTCCTGCCTGTGATATTTACGGTAATGATGGCTACTTTCCCTGCAGGTTTGGTGCTTTATTGGACGGTTAACAATATTCTTTCCATTCTTCAACAATGGATTATAAATAAATTTATGGAAAGTAAAAAAGCCTTGACAAAGGTCAAAAAATGAGAATAGAAGCTAAAACCCTTGACGAGGCTTATTTAGAAGCGGCAAAAAGATTAAACTGTTCTGTAAAAGATATTAACGCAAAAATTATTCAACATCCCACAAAAGGAATTTTCGGGCTTTTTTCCAAACCTGCTATTATAGAAGTGGATGAGCACATTCAAAGAGATATAGACGACGTTATTCCTGAAATTAAAGAAGGTATTAAAAAGCTTTTTGAAAAAAGCTGTTTTGATGTGGACAGTTTTGAGGTTTCCAAATTTGATGAAGAAACCCTGTTTATTAAAATAGACGGTAAAGACGCCGCTCTTTTAATAGGAAAAGAAGGGTATAGATATAACGCTTTAAACCATATGCTTTATCACTGGATAAACCAAAAGTACGGTTTTAAGGTAAGGCTTGAAATTGCCGAATTTTTAAAAAATCAGGAAAAGATGTTAAGAACGTTTTTAGCTCCTTTTATAGAAAAAATAAAACAGAGAGGATACGGAAAAACAAAACCCTTTGACGGAATTTTGGCGTTTTTAGCCCTTGAGATTTTAAGGGAGGAGTTTCCGCAGAAATATGTTGCACTTAGAGAAAAAAACGGTGAAAAATACGTTGTAATCGGAGATAGACATGGAGACAATAGCGGCAATAGCGACGCCTAACGGTGTCGGTGCTATTTCGATAGTCAGAGTGAGCGGAGAGAGGGCTTTTGAAATAGCAAAAAAATTAACCAAAAAAGACAATTTTCCTCCAAGAGTAGCGAAACTTTGCAAAATTTATGATTTCAATAACGAACTTATCGATATTGCAATAGTAATATATTTTAAAGCGCCTCACTCTTTTACGGGCGAAGATATTGTCGAGTTTCAATGTCACGGCGGTGTTGTGGTCAGCCGTATGATTTTAGATGAGATATTAAAGCACGACGTAAGGTTGGCACTTCCGGGAGAGTTTAGCAAACGAGCGTTTTTAAACGGAAAAATAGACGCATCCCAGGCTGAGGCGATTGCCAAACTTATAGAGACACGTTCGCGCGAAGGGGCTAAGCTTCTTTCCCGTCAGCTTGAAGGTGATTTGGCTAAATTTGTTGAAGAGATTAGAGAAAAGCTTATAGAAATTATGGCTTACAGCGAGGTTTTTATCGATTATGCGGAAGAGGATTTACCCGAGAGTTTAGGGGGGGATATAGAAAAAAAATTAAATGCCGTAGAAGAGGTTTTATCCCATACGCTTGAAGTTTCAAAAAGAAGAGAGGGGATGCTTAGCGGATATAAAGTCGCTATTGTCGGAAAACCCAATGTAGGAAAAAGTTCTATTTTAAACGCTCTCTTAAACAGACAAAGAGCTATTGTCAGTGATATTGCCGGGACTACAAGAGATACTATAGAAGAGGATATTCAAATAGGCTCTCATCTTATAAGAATAATAGATACGGCGGGTATCAGGGCTGCTAAGGATGAAATAGAAAAAATCGGGGTTGAAAGAAGCAAAAAAGCCGTGGAAGAAGCCGATATCGTGATTGCAGTTTTTGACGCAAACGAATTTACCCAAGAAGACGAAGAGATATTAGAGCTGATTAAAAACGCAGATAAAGACGTTATAGTGGCGATTAATAAAATCGATAAAGGTATAAAAATAGACCTTGATAAGTTTAAAGATTTTAAAATAGTAAAAATATCGGCTAAAAGCGATATAAAACCTTTAATAAAAGCCCTTGAGGAACTGCTTGACAGTTACAGTGGAGAGGATGAGCATATTTTAATATCAACCCGTCAGATATCTGCTGTTGAGAAAGCACTAAATGCAATAAAAGAAGCAAGGGAATTTTTATCTACCGGCGAACTGGAGCTTTTCAGTTATCAGATTCAAGATGCCATAAAGGCCATAAGCGAAATTACAAAACCTTTTGAATATGATGAAATGCTTGATAAAATGTTTGGCAGTTTTTGTGTCGGAAAATAAACAAAGGAGGTAAAATGACAATACTTGAACTTAAAAAAATGATGATGAAAGCCAAAAAAGAGGATAAAACAAAAGCGAACGCTTTAATGATGTTGGTAGATACCGCTCAAAAAATCGCAAAAGAAAAAGGTGAGGAAGTAACCGAAAAACATATTCAAGAAGCTGCTAAAAAACTTGCAAAAATGGCAAAAGAATCAATTGAAGCGGGAATGGAAGAGGCTAAAAAAGAACTTGAAATTTATGAAAGTTTTCTTCCTAAAATGCTTAGCGAAGAGGAAACGACTAAAATCATTAAAGAAATAATCGACGAAATAGGCGGTAAAAATATGGGCGAAATTATGAAAAGGCTAAAACAAAGAGGCGATATTGATATGGCCCTTGCTAGTAGAATAATCAAATCACTTTAAAAGCTGGAGTATAAGGGAATTTGAAATATGAAGTATTTCTAAAAGGTCTTTTTTAGGTCTTTTTATTTCGTTAATAATATCTTCATATTTTTCTTCCTTTTGTTTGATAAAATTATTAAACGATTTTATTATGTTTTCTTCATTGAAATGTTTTGAATACAAAATTTCTTTTGCGAGATTTATTACAAAATATTCTATCATTTCTTCAGCTTCTTCTTTTAAGGATTTTTGAAGTTTTGTTGTAGGTTTGAAAGAATTTATTTCTTTTAACAGCATATTAATTTTAAATTTTGAGATTATAATTTTAAAAAGTTTGAAAATGGTTTTTAAAGAGTAATTTTTATGTCTCAGATGTAAAATGGCGGGTAAAAATTTGAAATATGTTTTTAGTTTTTTGTAATTATTTAGGTCTATTTTTTCTATTATTTCATTAAGTTCGGATTTATACACTAAAAATACAAACGGATTTATATTTGAGTTTTCTATGGATTTAACCAGCCATCTTGTTGCGAATTTAATTGTTTCCTGGATATCGCTTAAGAGTTCGTACTGTTTGTTTGCCGGTATCTTAAAATCTAACTCTTTTATTTCTTCAAACAGTTTTTTTGATTCTATAAGTTCCTGCACAATTAAAGATGCGATAATTTTATATTTAAACGATTTTTGGTGAAAATCGGCTAAGAAACCTATTCCAAGAGTATTAATGATTTCGTTTGTTATTTGAGTTGCTATTATTTCCTGTTTAAGAGGATGAGTATCCACGTTGTAGATTAAAAATTTTTTTGGAAAATATTCGTAAAGGAATTTATTAAAAAACTCATCTTCATGTAGATTTTGAAGAATGTATTTTTTTAAGAAAATTTTTGAGTAAAGCATTATAACCGCCGCTACGGGTCTTATAAGTTCTGAATCTTTATAAATTGTTTCTATTTCTGAATTTTTAGGCAGGTTATAGTAGTATCTTTTAAAATAATCCGTTTTTTCCAAAATTTCCAATATTTTAATAAGTTTTTCTTTATATACGTTTTTTGAATCAAGGGTTATGATAAGCGAATGGGCGTAATTATTTTCAAGAACTTTTTGTATTACGTCGTCTGTAAGTTCTTTTAATGTTTTAATTTTTTCTTTTTCTGTAATTTTTTTATTATCAACAAGGGTATTTAAAATTATTTTCATGTTTACTTCGTAATCGCTTATATTAACTCCCGCACTGTTGTCTATTGCGTCAAGGTTGATTTTTCCTCCGTTTAGGGCGTATTCATATCTTCCTTTCATCGTTAAAGCGAGATTTGCCCCCTCACATATGCAAAAAGCTTTGATTTCATTTGCATTTACTCTTATATTTTCGTTTTGTTTATCGCTTATATGAATGTTTAATTCGTCGCTTGCTTTTATATATGTTCCTATTCCTCCAAAATAGAGCATATCTACGGGAAGTTTTAAAAGTTCTTTGGCCAACTCTTCTCCTGAGAGATAATTTTTAGACGTTTGAATAAGTTTTTTAATTTCGGGTGAGAGTTTTATTTTTTTATCGCTTCTTTTAAATACACCCCCGCCTTTGCTTATTTTATTTTTATCGTAATATGCCCAGTTAAGTGAATTTTCAAACAGTCTTTTTCTTTCTTCATAAGCTGTTTTAGGGTCCGGGTTAGGGTCTATAAAAATTTCATTATGACTTATTGCCGCTATTAAAAGGAAATTTTTATTAATAAGCATTCCGTTTCCGAATACGTCCCCTCTCATGCTTCCCACACCGACTACGCTTAGTTTATCTTTGTATATATTTTTGTTTTTCTCAAGAAAAAACCTGTAAGCGCTTTTAATAGCCCCTTTGGCCGTAATACCGAGCTCTTTATGAGAATATCCGTTTTTACCCCCGCTGGCAAACGCGTCTTTTAAAAAATATCCCCGTTTTATCGCTATTTCATTTGCCGTATCGCTTAAAAGGGCGGTTCCCTTATCGGCGGCCACTACGAAGTAGAAGTCTTTATCGTCGTATTTTACTATATCAACATCGGGGATATCTATTAAATCTAAAAGAGCATCTATAAAAAGAGAATAATAATGTTTGATGTCGGGGCTTTCTTTTGAAATTATAAATCCGCCTTTTGCCCCGTCAGGAATAATAAAAGCGTTTTTTATAGCCTGGGTTTTCATTAAATCTTTAATTTCTTCCCTGAAATCGTCCCTGTTTGAATATCTTATACCGCCTCTGCTTATTTTGCTCATTCTTAAATGAATGCCGTTAAAATCATTATGATATACAAACATCTCTATATTAGGCTGAATTCCAAACAGAATGTTTTTAAAGTTTTGGGTGTGTATTTTAAAAGATATGGTTTCTTTATTTAAGAAATAGTTGGTTCTGACGATATTTTTTACTACAATATATAAAAAATCAAAAATTTTATGTTCTTTAGAATCGGTTATCTCTTTTAATTTTTCTTCAATAACCGCTTCTTTTGATAAATCTTTTTTTGAAAATTTGTCTTTAAAATATTTTATAATAAGAGCTGTTAGTTTTGGATGTTTTATAAAAGTTTCTATAATAGCGGCTTCTTCAAATTCAAAAAGCAGCTGTTTTTGGTATTTCAGCAGGGCTCTGGTTAAATTTATCTCTCTTAGTTTTAACCCTTCAAGGGAGAGATGATAAAGTTTGCAAAAAACAGGAATATCCCCGTTTAGTGCTCTTTGCATTATTTTTAGTACCTCTTTTTCGTTTGGAAGAGTGGAAATGTCTGTTTTTATTATGTAAGAGTCCTGTTTTTCTATGTCTGTTATAGGAATATTAAAATTTTCAAGAAGTTTTACTATTGAAGATATTTTGTAATCAATCGGTACTATAAATGAAGAATTTTTAAAAGAAATCATAATTTAAAACCTTTATTTTTCCAAAGGGAGAAAAAAAGAGAAAAAAATTATTTAGAGTATAAAACTCTTCTTCTTTTTCTCTTAAGTCTGAATTTCCCTCTTGGCATATGACACCTCCCGCTTTGGAGTAGTTGTAATTATATCATAAAATTTGATTATATAAAAACGGCGCTCATATATCCTACTACGTTTGACTCATCTCCGCTTACGTCGGCACTGGTTCTGTAATCTACTATAAACGGAGTAAGCCCCATTTCCCTAGCGGCTATAATCATTCCGGCTACGCCGATTTTTCCGCATGCTTCGCATTTTTCAAGATATGTCAAATCAAGATTTTGCACCGCTTCAAGACAGTTATAATCCAAAGCGTTTGCCGTTTTTAAATCGTAATAGTGGCTTAAATCTGTGGAAATCACCACTAAAGAACCTTCTTCAATAGCATATTCGATTATATCTTTTAATTTTTCGGGCTCATAATCCCCATATACAAGCTCTACTACCGGAATTTCTCCAAAATAATGATAAATAAAAGGCATCTGAACTTCTGTAGAGTGTTCCTGGTGTACCATTTCTAAATTTTGGACACCGAATTTTTCCATTAATTCGGTTGCAAATTTAGTGTCTATCGGCAAAAAACCGCATGGTGTTTCATAAACATCTTCTAAAGTAGTTGAAATTCCTTTAAATGGAAACCTGTGACTCGGTCCTATAACCACTACTCTTTTTGGTTTTGTGTTTGAGGCAATTCTGTATGCAAAATTTGCCGTAAATCCACTATACACCCATCCTGCGTGAGGAACGATAATAGCTTTTGGTTTTAAAGAAAAAATTTCCGCGGCTTTTTGAACATCCACGTTTTCGTCAATTATTTTATTAAAATGGGCTATATAGTTTTCAACGGCTTCACAACTGCCTCCGTACCATTCTTTTACCACTGCTTTTCTCATTTCCATACTCCTTCTATAATTTCGCCGCATTTAGGGCAGCGGCCTGTGCCGTCTTCTTCTATTTTTAAAATATTTTTTTCTACTCTGTAAATGCTTCTTATTATTAAATCTTCTCCGCATTTAGGGCATTTCGTAACTACAGGAGTTGCTACGTTTCCTAAATAAACATATTTTAACCCGGCTTTTTTTCCTATTTCGTATGCTTTTAGCATTGTTTCCATAGGAGTTGGGGGTTTATCCGTTACTTTATAATCGGGATGGAATCTTGTAATATGCCATGGAATCTCTTTTCTAACTCCGGCTATAAATTCTGCTATTTGAGTTAATTCTTCTTCACTGTCGTTATCTCCGGGTACTATAAGAGTCGTAATTTCCTGCCAAATTCCAACGTTATGCAGTCTTTGAATGGTATCTAAAACATCTTCAAGTTTTCCTTTTAAGACTTTTTTATAATATTCGGGTTTAAAGCTTTTTAAATCAACATTACAGGCATCAACCCAGTTTTTCATATCTTCTATTTCATAAACGCTTTCAAATCCGTTTGTAACAAAAACGTTTTTAA
>NZ_JBMXVQ010000013.1:0-5411 GCF_053999135.1 Caminibacter sp. | reverse complement strand
CCTGAACCATTTCGAACCAGGAAGTTAAGCCCTACAGCGCTGATGATACTGCATCCTTACGGATGTGGGAAAGTAGGTCCCCGCTAGGATTTATAGTGTATACTCCTAACCTCTTGAATTTACCTTAGCTAATCTTTACTAACCCTTAATATTTCGTATTTAATCCTTTGTTCATTCTAAAGAGTCTGGCACCTTTGGTGTTAATGCTGAAATTTTCTAAACCTATAGATGTTTATTTTTTTAAAACGTTTGAAATTTTTTTGGAATATTATTTGCTATTATTTTAAAAAAGGCTGTTAATTGTTTAATGACAAAAATATTTTAATTACAGGCGGAACCGGGAGTTTTGGTAAAAAATATACGGAAGTTCTTTTAAAAAATTACAAGCCAAATAAAATTATAATTTACAGCAGGGATGAATTAAAACAATTTGAAATGGCTCAAAAATTTAACAACAAATGTATGAGATACTTTATAGGTGATGTAAGAGATAAAGAAAGACTAAAAAAAGCTATGGAAGATGTGGATATTGTAATACACGCAGCAGCTCTAAAACAAGTCCCGGCAGCCGAATATAACCCAATGGAAGCGGTAAAAACAAATATACACGGTGCACAGAATGTAATTGATGCCGCTATTGTAAATGAAGTGGATAAAGTAATTGCCTTAAGTACCGATAAAGCCGCAGCTCCTATTAATCTTTACGGTGCTACAAAACTTGCAAGCGACAAGCTTTTTATTGCAGCAAATAATCTAATTGGAAAGAGAAAAACAAGATTTAGTGTGGTTAGATACGGAAACGTAATTGGAAGTCGCGGCAGTGTAGTGCCATTTTTTATGAAACTGATTAAAAAGGGCGAAAAAACTCTCCCTATTACTCATCCTGATATGACAAGATTTCTCATAACCCTTGAAGAAGGCGTAAGATTTGTACTTAAAAATTTTGAGAGAATGCAAGGGGGAGAAATATTCGTACCTAAAATCCCATCTATGAAAATCGTTGATTTGGCAAAAGCCCTGTGCCCGGAGTGTGAACTTAAAATAATAGGAATAAGGCCGGGAGAAAAACTTCATGAAGTAATGATAACAAGAGACGACAGATGTGTAGAATTTGATGACCATTTTGTAATAAAGCCTACAATTACTTTCTCTTTTGAAGCAGATTATACAAAAAATAATCTCGGAGAAAAAGGGAAAGAAAAAGAGATAGGGTTTGAGTATAGCTCGGATAAAAACGACTGGTGGCTAACAAAAGAAGAATTTTTAGAAAAAGCCAAAGAATTTCTTTAAATGGAGAATGGAGAATGGAGAATGGAGAATTAACTAAGTTTATTCCTTACGGCAGACAGTTTATTGACGAAAATGATATAAATGCGGCGGTTGAAACGTTAAAAAGTGATTTTTTAACGACAGGTCCTAAAGTTAAAGAATTTGAAGAGGCTTTGGCTGAGAGACTCGGGTTTAAATACGTCGTGGCGGTTAGCAGCGGGACTGCTGCTTTGCATCTTGCAAGCAGGGTGCTTTTGAATGTGGGTGAGAGGGTGGTTACCACCCCTAATTCTTTTTTAGCTACTTCAAATTCGATTC
The DNA here is from genome assembly GCF_053999135.1 of Caminibacter sp. Lineage (NCBI taxonomy): Bacteria > Pseudomonadati > Campylobacterota > Epsilonproteobacteria > Nautiliales > Nautiliaceae > Caminibacter > Caminibacter sp. Next base: position 3,824 of record NZ_JBMXVQ010000013.1, on the reverse strand, counting down.
TTTACGTAGGGGCTAAACCTATATTTGTGGATATTGAAGAAAACGGGCTTATTGATTTGGATTTGGTTGAAAAAGAGCTTAAAAAGAAAAAAATAAAAGCTATCTATTTAGTGACGTTCAGCGGACATCCTTTAGACGATAAAAAGGTTGGGTATTTAAAAGATAAATACGGCGTTAAAGTCCTTTACGACAATGCCCATTATTTCGGAAAAGACGAAGGAGTGTGTGATATAGCTACATATTCTTTTCATCCCGTCAAACACATTACCACTTTTGAAGGCGGGGCGGTGGCGACAAATGACGAAAAAACATACAAAAAACTTTTGAGATTAAGAAACCATGGAATGGTAAAAGATTCTTCAATGTATCCGTGGGAATATAAAATGGTGGATTTGGGGTACAACTATAGACTAAGCGACGTGGCATGTGCCGTGGGACTATCTCAGCTTGAAAAAATTGATATGTTTTTACAAAAAAGACGCCAGATTGCTAAATATTATCATGATAACCTGCCTGAAAAAATAAAGCCTCTTTATCCTTATAATGAAAAAAGCTCGTATCATCTTTTTGTGGTTAGGTATCCATTTAATTCACTCAAAGAAAAGGCTGAATTTTTTATAAAAATGCGTCAAAAAGGAATAGGACTTCAATACCATTACATTCCTATAAATCAGCAGCCGTATTACGTAAAAAAAGGCTATTTTAAAAAGTTTCCTCAAATGGAAAAATACTACATGGAAGCCTTTTCCCTGCCGATATATTACAGCTTAAGCCAAAAAGAGCAGGATTATGTGATTGAGTGTATGGAGGAGATTTTATGAAATTTCATCATCTTGGAATTGCAACCGAAAATTTAGAAGAAACGCTTGAATGGATGAAAAACACTTTTGAAATTAAGCATATGTCCGATATTGTTTTTGATAAGAATCAGAATGCGAATTTGGTGTTAATAGAAACGAAAGATATGGTTTTTGAGCTTATAAGCGGGGATATAGTGAAAAATTTAATAGATAAAAATATTACGTATTATCATATCTGTTATGAGGTTGAAAATATAGAAAATACGGTTGAAAAATTAAAGGGGATTTTAATATCTCCTCCTAAAAACGCAGTATTGTTTAATAACAAAAAGGTATGTTTTGTAATGACAAATATCGGTCTTATAGAATTGTTGGAGAAGTAAATGATAGAAATAATCAGTAATATAAATATGGACAGTTTAAAATATTATTTGAGTATTGATGTATTGGAAAGTTGCGGGTATGGAAATTATATGCTTGATTTAAGCGATGAAAATTCTTCAATTTATCAAAGCAAGAGCGAATTTGTTTTTTTGTTTTTGGATATAGATGAATTTAGCGGAAATTTTGACGAATTTTTGGAGTTGGTGGAAAAATTTTTACAAAAAAGTCATAAAATTTTGATACTCAATACTGTTTCGTTTTATCCTAAACAGATTGATACTTTTTTGTATCAAACATTACAAAAAGAACTTGAATATAATAAAAAAATATTACAGCTCAGGAATAAGTATAAAAATATACTTATTTTTGATTTTTATAATTTAAGCAAAAATAACGAAATATACGATTTAAAATACTGGTATCTTGCAAGGATAAAATTCAATAAAGATTTTTTTGAAAAAGCGGCAAAAGAAATTGAACTTTTAATTAACACTTATAAGTACGGTTCGAAAAAAGTGTTGGTTTTAGATATGGATAACACTTTGTGGGGAGGCGTTGTAGGGGAAGAGGAGATTAAACTTTCAAATGACGGGATAGGTAAAATTTATCTTGATTTTCAAAAAAATATCAAAAAATTAAAAGATTTAGGCGTATTACTGGCGATTTGTTCAAAAAACAATTATGAAGACGGTATAAAAGGGCTTAATCATCCAAGCTCCGTATTAAAAGAAAATGATTTTATAATTAAAAAAATAAATTGGAATCATAAAGCAGATAATATAAGAGAAATAGCAAAAGAGCTTAATTTAGGGCTTGATTCTTTTGTATTTATTGATGATAATCCTGTGGAAAGAGAGAGTGTAAAGCAGATTTTACCTGAGGTTACGGTGCCAGAATTTCCAAAAGAGATATATTATCTTAATGATTGGTTTTTGGATGTTGTAAAAAAATATTTTGCAAAGATAACACTTACAAAAGAGGATGTTTTAAAACAGAAACAGTATGAAAATAATCTAAAAAGAAAGCAGCTAGAAAAAAATATTACTTATGAAGAGTTTTTTAAAAGTCTGGAAATTAAACTTGATTTTTATATAGATGATGACAGGTTTATTGAAAGATATGCGCAAATGACACAAAAAACTAATCAGTTTAATTTAACTACTAAAAGATATACGGCTCATGATATTAAAAATTTTATTTTTAGTGATAATTATACCGTTATTGCCGTTAATTACAAGGATAAGTTTGGTGATGAAGGTATTACGGCACTGGTTATTTTAGAAGAAAAAAAGGACAAAGTAATTATTGACACGTTTTTGATGAGCTGCAGGATTTTAAAAAGGGATGTGGAAAAAGAGATAATAAATAAAATTATTGAAATGTTTGGAAATAAAGATATAATCGGTCTTTATTATCCGACTAAAAAAAACGGGCAGGTTAAAGATTTATATACAAATTTCGGATTTGAAAAAATAGATGAAAACACGTTTTTAAGGAGAGCGAATGGAAAAAAAAGTAATTGAAGTTGCTAAAAAGCTTTTTGGAGAGGGAATTGATGAAAATTCTCAAATAGGATTTAATGAAAAGTGGGATTCTTTAGGGCAGATTAATTTATTTATGGCTTTAGAAAAAGAATTTGGCGTGAAATTTGATTATGATGAAATTACAAACAATACTTCTATTAAGGATATAATAAATCTAATAAAGAATAAATTATGATTGAAAAATTGGTGAATAAAATAGAAATTAATAGCGATACTGTTTTATTGGCGGGAGATTTTACAAGATTTTTGCTGCTTAATAAAATGAATATGCAAAGTATTCATAAATTTTTAGATCTTATGCAAAAAAAGGTAAAAAATATTTTAATACCTACTTATAATTGGGATTTTTGCAAAGGTAAAACCTTTGATATAAAAAACACTCCCTCACAAACAGGAATTTTAGGAAAAATTGCCCTTAGTAGAGATGATTTTAAACGCACGAAGCATCCTGTTTATTCATTTGCGGTGTGGGGGGAAGATGGTGATTATCTTGTTAATTTAGACAATGTTGAATCGTTTGATAAAAACTCCCCTTTTGGATATTTGCACCGTAAAAACGCTCAAATGGTAATTTTTGATAAAAATTTGCAACACTCTTTTACGTTTGTGCATTATGTTGAATATATGAATAAAGAACTGGTTGATTATCGGTATGTAAAGTTTTTCGAAGCTGATTATGTTGACGAAAACGGAAATAAAAGCAGACGAAAATATTCTATGTTTGTAAGAGATTTGGATAAAAATGTTCAAACTTTTCTTGAAGACTTAGAAAGATTGTTTGTAGAAAAAAATATTATGCATCTAAAAACAGTTGAAGGTATTACTGTAAGAAATATTAATCTTTCAAAAGCCTATGATTTTATTAAAAATGATATAAAAAACGGTGCTAAGCATATACACAAAAAAGGCAAAACATGAAACTACCAATAGGAATACAAAATTTTGAAGAATTAAGAAGAGATAATTATGTTTATGTCGATAAAACAAAAGAGATTTATGAATTGATTAATGCTTACAAGTATGCCTTTTTAGCCCGTCCTAGAAGATTTGGGAAAAGTCTTTTACTTGATACGATGAAGTGTCTGTTTGAAGGGAA
>NZ_JBMXVQ010000012.1:0-14723 GCF_053999135.1 Caminibacter sp. | reverse complement strand
GCAAGTTCGAATAAAGGAAAAGTAAAAGAAATTAAAAATATTTTAAAAAATTATGAGATAATTCCTTATACGGATATTATAACTCCTTTTGAAATAGAAGAAAATGGTAATTCGTTTAAGGAAAATGCCGTAATTAAAGCAAAAGCCATATATGAAAAACTGCCTGGAAATATCGTGTTAGCCGATGACAGCGGTATAAGCGTACCCGTCTTAGGAAACGAGCCGGGTATATATTCGGCAAGGTATGCGGGGGAAAACGCAACGGATAAAGATAATCTTTTTAAACTTATCAATGAGTTAAAAAAAAGAAACATAAAAAAAACCCCCGCTTTTTATACTGCGGCTATAGCGTTGGCTACGCCTTACGGAATTTTTACCGCCCATGGTTTTATGAGAGGGAATGTTATTGATGAAGCTAGGGGGGATAAAGGGTTTGGATATGACCCTATGTTTATTCCAAATGGATTTGATAAAACATTAGGAGAACTTGACGAAGAAATAAAACATAAAATCTCACACCGTTTTAAAGCCTTAAAACTTGCCGAACTTATTTTGGAGACTTTAAAGTAAAAATTTAGCTGCAACGGCGCATGCCGCTGTTTCGCTTCTTAGGATAAAGCTTTCGAATTTAAGTTTATTTTTAAAATATTGTTTTTCTTCTTTGGAAAATCCCCCTTCGGGACCTATTAAAAAAGGCTTAGGGTATTCTTTTGAACAGTCTATTTTTTCCCCGTCAAAATCTATTGCCGTAAAATCCGGATATTTTTGAAAAAATTCTTTTGAGGAATTTAAAATTTCAATTTCCATAAAGTCGCTTCTTCCGCACTGCTGATTTGAATTTATCAAAATTTTTTTTATTCTTTCGTTTTTTAATTTAAAATTTTTTTGAGAAAAATCGCAATATATAAAAGATATTTTGCTAACTCCTATTTCATTTAACGAGGGCAGGGTTTTTTCTATATTTTTCGGGTCTATTATACACCAGCCTAAATGGAAATGTTTTGAAGGCTTATTTGGAAATAAAATTTTTTCTTTAAGGGTTAAAAAAGCTTCTTTTTTGTTTATATGATTTACTTTATAAATATAAAGATAATCATCTTTTAAATTTCTTATTTTTATCTCTTCTTCGGGTTTTGTTCTTCTGACTTTAAAAAGATATTTGTGTTCTTCTCCCTTAAGGGTTATTTGAGAAAAGGTATCGGGATAATATAAAAATTGCATAGTTTCCCTTTTTTGGTAAAATTATAATAAAAAGGAGATTTTTTGAGTAAATATATTAAAGAGTTTTTAAAAAATCCTCAAAAAAGCAAAATATATCCAATACTTGGTGTTGATAAACAGGAAGCTGGTCTTCTTAAAAAAATGCTTGAATATTATATGGAGGGAAAAGAGGATATAAGGGTAAGAACTCTTTTAAAGGATGTTTTTCAAAAAGAAGGGATAGAAATTTTTGATAAGACTGAATCCGTTAAAAAACTTATAGACGAAGGATGGGTGATATTAAGTACTATCGGGGTTAAAAGCAGCGATATAACTTCTCTTGAGCTGTTTAATGCTTCAGTGTCTTTATCTTTAAGTTTTTTAAAGCTTATAGAAAAAGGCGAACTGGATTTGGTAATACCTCAAAATACTCCTTACAGCGACCATCTTGAATATTTGCATGATGAATTTTTAAGAATAGAACTTTACGAACAGCTTGTTAGTCTTAAAAACAGCTTTTCAAACGAGTCGGCTTCCATAAAAAGGGTTGAGAGTAAATTAAGGCTTATAGAAAATACCATTAAGGAAAAAATTAAAAAAACCACTATAGATTTGCCCGTTTTGAATTTTATGATAGAAAACGAGTTTAATGAAAAAGAAGAACTTATTTTTTTAGCTCTTCTTAAAGAAGAATACATGCATTCCAACGAAAATATAAGAGAGCTTAACTATCTTTTGAATTTAATAAGCTCGGATGAGATAGAAAAAATAAAAAACAGAAGCCTTTTGGATGAAAATTCTAAGCTTGTCAGCGAAGGTATTTTGGACTATGATGAAATATTCGGCGGATTTGGGGGATATACAAGAATTTATTTTATAAGTGAGGATATTTTAAACGAACTTGTACATCCGAGAAAAAAACATAAAATCCAACATTTAATAAAAGATACTATTTTTGATTTAATTGAGCCTAAAACAACTCTTAAAGACGTGGTTTTACCTAAAAAGACTAGAGATATGCTAAAAGTGCTTTTAAAGCAAATAGATAAAAAAGTATTAAATCTTCTTAAAAAATGGGGAATAAAAAGCAATGACGATTTTGATGCGAAAATTATTTTTTACGGAGCTCCGGGAACAGGAAAAACGCTTACTGCCCATTCCATAGCAAAAGAACTTAATAAACCGATACTCTCTCTTGATGCGAGTAAAATTTTATCTATGTATGTAGGCGAGAGTGAAAAAAACGTCAGAAGAATGTTTGACGAATATTATGATATAAGTGAAAAACTAAAAACAAAACCCGTATTGCTTTTAAACGAGGCGGACCAGTTTTTGTCAACCAGAACTACGGCTAGTTTTAGCAGTGCGGATAAAATGCATAATCAAATGCAAAATATTTTTTTAGAACAGCTTGAAAAGTTCGAGGGAATACTTATAGCAACTACCAATCTTCTTGAAACGATAGACAACGCTTTTTCAAGAAGATTTGATTATAAAATTAAGTTTGAAAAACCTTCTTTTAAAGAGAGAGTAAAATTATGGGAATTGAAACTTCCTAAAAATGCGGATTTTGAAGATGATTTTGATATTTCAAAACTTGCCAGATACGATTTAACAGGAGCGCAGATAGAACTTGTGATTAAGAATACGGCTTTGAAAGTAGCTCTTAGAAAAAAACCTCTTTTTAAACTTGAAGATTTTATAGAAGAGATAGAAAAAGAAAAGAAAAATGCTTTTGATTCGGAAAAAGAAGTAGGTTTTATTAGTTAGTGAATAAGTATTTATTACAGATGGTAACGCATATTAATATAGAATTAAGAATAAATTTGTCTTGTTTATAAATTTTTCTTATAATTTAAGATAATGATGCATAAACCCTAAAGAGTTTTGGTAACATTCAAAAAAAGGAGTAATAATGGAAACCATTTTAATTTATGGTGCAGGGATTTTAGGCGGTGTTTTACTGCTTTATTTTCTTGGTATTATTGTGGCGCCTTTTAATCCGGGTGAGATTAAAAACGACCATTTCGAATGTGGTCTGCCTCCAAGCAGCGAGATACCTATGAAAGCAAATTTTAGGTATTTCATATTTGCGATAGCTTTTATAGTGTTTGATATGGCGGGGCTTTTCTTTAGTCTGTTTGTATTTGCAGACAATCCTCAGGCTCTTCAGTGGGCTATGGTATTTGGAATATTATTATTTGCGGCTATTACAGTTAGTATGAAGGAGTATAGAAATGCTAAAAGTGCTTGATTTTTTCAATTACGCCAGGAGTAAATCCCCTTGGATAGTCCATTTTTGTAGCGGATGCTGTTCTCTTGAGATGCAGGCTGCTATGGGGCCTAGGTATGATTGGGAAAGATACGGATATATTATGACTCCAACTCCTAGACAGGCGGATATTATGTTTATTACCGGACTTGTGAGCAAAAAAATTCTGCCGGCTCTTCTTAGGACTTACGAACAGATGCCAGAACCCAGATATGTTGTGGCTATAGGTGCCTGTGCTTATGACGGAGGTCCTTATAATGATTCTCCTTCTGTTATTAAAAATATGACTGAAATTTTGCCGGCGGATGTTTTTGTAGCCGGTTGTCCTCCAAAACCGGAAGCTATTATAGCCGGTCTTGAGGATTTGAAAGAAAAGATTAAAAGAGGTGAACCATCCGCTTCAAGTCAGGGTGGTTTATGGAAACAAATGAAATTCTAAGGAAGCCGCATGAGAGAAGAAATTAAGAATATAATAAAAAAATACGATGTGGAATTTGTTGAAGATTACAAGTCATGGGTAAAAGCCAAATTGAAAAATAAAAATGATTTAATTCCTTTAATTAAGGAGTTAAAAAAAACAGGTGTAAAGACATGTTCTACTGTTAGTCCTACGGATTTTATTGATGAAAACAAAATAGAAGTTAATTATTTTCTTGAAACTTTAAAACCTCAGGTTTCAAGCAGGGAAGCAGAAAAAGTAAATGTATGGTTAAAAGTTGATTTGCCAAGAGAATTGGAAGAGTGTGAGATAGATTCCATTACTCCTGAAATGCCGAGTGCAAACTATCATGAACTTGAAGCTTATTCTACTTTTGGAGTAAAATTTAAAGGGCATCCTAATTTAAGATACTTTTTAATCAGCAGGGATTATTACGGTAAATTTCCTTTTAGAAAAGATTTTGACTGGAAAGAGCATGAAAAACATCTTATTGAAAATGTAAACGCTATTACAGAAGAATTTTTTAAAGAGTTTGAAGAGCACGAAAAAACTATGGGACACGAAGGAAGCAGAACCGTTCTTCACTGGGGACCTACGCATCCGGCAAGCGGTCCTATTAGACTTAAAGTTTTTGTAAACGGGGAAAATATAGAAAAAGTAGAACCGGATATCGGATACGTATGGAGAGCTCTTGAAAATTTAGCTGAAAGAAAAGATTTTATAGGAACTATAGTGGCGGTAGAGAGAATCTGTTTTATGGATAATCCTAATCCTATGATTTGTTACTCTCAGGCCGTTGAAGAGATAGCCGGTAAAGAAATTACGCCTTTTGCCAAATATATGAGAGTAATACTCGGAGAAACCGGAAGAATTGTATCTCATTTGATTTCTATGGGAGGTTTCTTCGGGACTATGGGTCTTCAAACGTTTTTAATGTGGTGTTTGGATGTTAGAGAATATTTCTTAGACGTTTTAGAAGATTACAGTGGGGCTAGAATTGCTACGGCTTGTGTTGAACCTGGGGGAGTCAGGTATCCTTTAAACGATTATAAAGCCTGGTTTGAGGAAATAAATAAAGCTATTGCAAAATGGGAAAAAGTAAAACCTGAAATAGAAGATATCTTCTTAAAAAACCCTCTAATGACCGTAAGGGCGAAAGATACAGGAGTGTTTAGTTTAGATGATGTGGAAGAATTTTACCTGGCAGGTCCTATAGCAAGAGCTACCGGAGCTAAAATAGATGTGAGAATTGACGAACCTTATGCAGCTTATAGTGAGCTTGAAATGGATTATGTAACGTGTGATAGCGGTGATGCTAGAGATAGACTCTATATTATATATAAAGAGATTAATCAAGCTGTTGATTTAATTAAACAGGCTATGAAAAAAATAGAAGAAGGCATTGAAGCAGGAGAGATGGACCCTAAAAAAGACCATCTTGTAAGAATGCCAAAAAGACTGCCAGCAGGAGAGGCTGTTAGCAGAATAGAGTGGGCAAGAGGTGAAATTTTAATGCATCTTGTAACCCAAGATAAAGCAACCTCGCCTTACAGACTTAAAATTAAAGCGCCAAGTGTTAATCATACGATGATGCTTGAGAGATTATTACCTGGGCATACCCTTTCAGATATTCCGCTACTTTACGGTAGTATGCATATCTGTCAGGGTGACCTTGATAGATAAGGAGAAAAAATGGGTATAGGAGAAATGTTATTTTATATTTTTGTGTTTCCTGGTCTTTTGTTTTTGCTGGGATGGACTTTTTTTGTTTTTTATTTTTCAAGAAAAGCCCTGGCTTATGTACATAAAAGGGTAGGGCCTCACTTTAACGGGCCGGCCGGGTCTTTACAGACTGTGTGGGATGTGTTTAAACTCTTGACTAAAGAATCAATTACTCCTAAAAGCGCAGACCCGTATTTATTTAATATTATTCCTATTTTAACTCCTTTAGTGGCTGCGTTACCGGTTATATTAATTCCCTGGACTCCTCTTATCAACAACGGGCATGGAATTTTGGATACCCAGTACGGAGTGCTTGGACTTGTTGTGTTAATAGGGGTTGAACCTTTCTTGCTTTTCTTAACGGGGTTTGGTTCTCATAACAAATATTCGTTTTTAGGCGGTATGAGAATTTTGGCTCAGATGATTTCTATGGAAGCTCCGTTTTTCTTAGCAGCTCTTAGTCCCGCCCTTCTTTTTGGGACGATGAATCTGTATGAAATAATGTATAGCAATACGTGGTTTAGCACCTTAATTTTATTACCTGGGGCTATTATTTATATTATTGCTATGCTTGGTATTTTAGAACAGCCTCCTTTTCATATCCCAGATGCCGAACAGGAAATTGTATACGGGTTTTATACGGAATATTCGGGGACTAACTATGTTCTTTTAAAATTTGCCGAGTTTACCGAAATTTTAGTAGTTTCGGCATCAGCGGTGGTACTGTTTTTTGGCGGATATAGAGGAATATTTTTTGATAGTTTTTGGTGGTTGTTTTTAAAAATAGTCGTTCTTGCAATTATTATGGTGGCTATCAGGGCATCAAACCCGAGACTTAGACTTGATCAAATGCTTAAATTCTGTTGGAGCTGGTTGACGCCTCTTGCTATATTGAATTTGGTGTGGGTAACTTTTGCAAAACTTTATATATTAGGAGTTTAATATGTTGTTTGAGATAAGTGAAAAAATAGTAAGAGTATTAAAAGCGGTTACCGAACCTAGAATAGCCACTAAGGACGTGGTAAAAGAACCGGCTCATAAATCACCTGTTTTTAGGGGAAGACATCAAATCAGATACGATATTTGTACAGGATGTGAGGCATGTGCAAAAATATGTCCTGTTGATGCTATTATAATGGAACCTTTACCTATTAAAAGACCTAAAGCTTTGCCTGAAGTTAATTTAGCTGTTTGTATCTTCTGTGGTCTTTGTGAAGATGTTTGTCCCACAAAACCGGAAAAGGCCATTAAGCTCAGCGGCGGGGATATTGAAATGATTGTAGACAACCCCTCTCATGAATCTTTATCTAATTGGTGGGTAAAACCTGAAGTCCCTGAGGAATGGATTGAGCAGAAAAAACGTGAAGAAGAAGAAAAAGCCAGAAAAAAAGCCGAAATGATGGCGAAGAAAAAAGCGGAGGCTGAAGCTAAAAAGAGAGCTGAAGCGGCTGCTAAAAAAGCTGAAGAAAATAAAAGCAGCGGTGAAACCGGAGATAACGGAGGTGAAAAATGAGCGTTTTAATTTTGGTGTTGGCAATTATTTTGGCGGTAATGTCTCTTACTCAAAAAAATACGGTACCGGCGGTAATAGCATTTGTTTTGATGATGTTTTTGCTTGGTATTTATTATATCTTTATGGGTGAAAAACTTCTTGGGCTTTTCCAGATATTCGTTTATACCGGAGGTATAGTTGTATTAACCCTTTTTGGGGTAACGGTTATAGGTTCTAAATTTCCTAAATATGAAATAAGACCCTGGGCGGTTTCTATTGTAACTCTTGTGATTATTGGTTTATTGATAGTGCCGTTTTTGTTACCTGATATTCCTTATGAAGGCAAAGCTATTCCTTTAAAAGATCAGGTAAAAATATTTACGGATTTTTATGCGGAGATTGCTATTTTTATGGGAGTTGTAGCGGCTAGTATTCTTTATGGAAGTATCAGAATGCTGCATACTCTAAAACATGGAAAGGAATAAAAAATGGTAGGATTTTATATCGATGCGATTGCCGCAATTATCCTTTTTGGAGTGGGGCTTTACGGCGTAACCAGTAAAAGTGATTTTTTAAAAATCTTTTTTTCTTTGGAAATGCTTTTAAACGCAGTTATTCTGTTTTTGGCAAGTGCGGCTTATCATTTTGGACTTACTAGAGGGTTGGCCATTGCTTATGTGATTATAGTAATCGCTACTCTTGAAGCGGCGGCCGGTGTGCTTATCTTTATTTTGGCTAACAGAATTACAGGAGAAATTATTCCAGACCACTTAGATAAGGCGGTGAGCGATGAATAATGCAGTAATGATATTATTGGTAGCTCCTTATATAGGAGCCGTTTTGGCTTATATTTTAGGAAAGACAAAAAGAGAACTTGCGTTTTGGGTTGCCGAGGTAGTCGGAGGTATTCTTTTTTTAGCGAGTTTGGTGCTGTTTTTTAAGTATTCTGATACGGTAATAGATATCAATTATACATGGATTGCTTTTGGTAATCTTAAAATCCCTTTTGGTATTTATATAGACCATTTGTCTATAGTTATGCTTTTGGTTGCTACGGGGCTTGGATTTTTAGATATTCATTTTGCCCATGATTATATGGGGGATGACCCTGACCAGCCAAGATATTATGCAAAAGTGCTTTTCTTTATAGGCGGTATGATTTTGCTTGTAATAACAAAAGATTTAATAGGCGCTTTTATAGGTTGGGAATTTATGGGGCTTGCGAGTTATCTTCTTATTAGTTTTTGGTATTATAAAAGTTCTGCGGCAAGTGCCGGTATGCAGGCGTTTTTATATACCAGATTCGGTGATGTGTTTATGTTGGCTGCCATTGCTCTTTTATTTTATTATGCTGGGACTGTAAATCTTGTGGAACTTAACAAAATGGCCAATGCCGGAGAGCTTGATAAAACGATGGCCTTAGTAGTGGCTTTGTTTATTTTTATGGGTGCTATTGGTAAATCTGGGCAGTTTCCTCTTTATCCTTGGCTTATGAACGCCATGGAAGGTCCTACTACCGTTTCCGCTTTAATCCATGGTGCTACGATGGTTAACTCAGGTATTTATATCGTTGCGAGACTGTTTGACTTTTTTGCTTATACGGAAGCTTTATTTATAGTGGCGAATGTTGCGGCTTTATCTGCGTTTATAGGCGCCACTTCAGCTCTTGTTCAAAAAGAGATTAAAAAAATTCTTGCATATTCCACGATGTCACACTTGTCTATAGCATTTGTCGGTCTTGGAGTAGGCAGTTTAGCGGCGGGTATGCTTCATTTGGTAAACCATGCTATTTTTAAAGCACTCTTATTTTTAGGTGCTGGTGCTGTTATTTATATAGCGCATCACCAAAAAGACGCATGGAAATTAGGAGGTTTGATTAAGACGGCTCCTTGGGTGGCGTTATTTATGGCTATGGGTTCACTTTCTTTAGCCGGTGTACCTCCGTTTAGTGGATATTTTTCAAAAGAGATGGTGGTTGCCGCCGCTTGGGAATGGGGTAACGGATTTACGAAAACATTCGTAACTATTGCGGCATTACTCTCTATTGCTTATATTACAAGACTTTGGATTCTTATTTTCCTTGGTGAACCAAGACATGAAGAAGTTGGTGGAAGTGTGCATAAACCAAGTAATCTTTGGATGAGATTGCCTTTGGGTATTTTGGCATTTGTTACTCTTGCAATTTCTCTTTGGCAAAGCGATATAGTTCATTATATTGTTGGTAAAGAGGTTGTAGAACCTCATGTTGCCGGTCTTGCGGCGTTTATGCTCACCGGAATGCTTGTTATATTCCTTATAGTAGTAGGATTGTATGTTAAAGGTCTCAATTTACTTTATAAAATTGCATCTCATCAGTTTGTAATAACTATTCATCAGATTCTGTTTAACGGGTATTATGTAGAAGCTATGATTACATGGATTTCTAAAAATATTGTGGTTAACGCTATTGCGAAATCTATGAGATGGTTTGATACTAATGTTGTGGATTATGTTGTAAATAAAACGGTTGATTGGACAAAAATGGTATACAGAATGTTCAAAGCCGGGCATAGCGGTAAAATTGGAACCTATATGGGACAATTCGTTCTTGGTGTTGCAATTATCGTTATAGCAATCTTAATTATTGTAAAGGGGCTGTAAAATGGTAGCGGTAGATATAATTTTTGCACCTATATTTCTCTCGGCCCTTGTCTATTTTATGACAAAAGGGGCTCAGCATATAGCTAAGTATATTGCTCTTGGCTGGTTTGTGATACTCTTTTTTATAGCCTTTAACTGGTATAATCAGTTACCGGCTGATGGGGGATTTTTATTTTTGGGTAATTACCTGAGTGTGCCTCAGTTTGGTTTTGAGCTGACTCTTCAAATAGATGCTTTAAGTGTGGCTATGCTTTTACTGACGGCGGCTCTTTTGATTTTGGTTGTATTTACTTCATGGAACGAAAAGAAACCGGCTGCTTATTTTAGTTTGCTTATAATGTTTAGCGGTCCTATTTTTGGTGTATTTATGACTACTAACGTTCTTTGGTTTTTTATGTTTTGGGAACTTACTCTTGTACCGATGCTTTTCTTAGTGGGTATTTGGGGAGCCGAAGAGAGAGTTTATGCTGCGGTTAAGTTTTTTCTTTATACGCATGTGTTTGCTATGTTTATGTTTGTAGGTTTTTTCCTTCTTTATAAACAAACGGGATATTGGGATTTGACGTTAATTAAAGAAACGGCTTTAGCTACGCCGGCTTTAATTTGGTGGTTAATGTTTTTAGGTTTTGCTGCGAAACTTCCTGTATTTCCTTTCCATACCTGGCTGCCTGACGCCCATGTACAGGCTCCAAGCAGTATTTCCGTGTTATTGGCGGGTGTATTGTTAAAAATGGGTGCATACGGTCTTATCAGATTCACAGTAGAGCTTATGCCTGTTACTACACTTCAGTTTGCGAAATGGATGTTGATTATAGGTCTTATTACAACATTGTATGCAGGATTTTTGGCTATTTACGAAAGACATATCAAAAAAATGGTGGCTTACAGTTCAATCTCACATATGGGACTTGTAGTAGTGGCTATTTCAACTATGACATACGACGGGCTTAGTGCGGCTTTATTTGAAATGATAGGGCACGCCCTTGTAATTTCTCCTCTATTTTTGATTGCCGGGTGGTTGCATCACCAAACGCATACGTGGTATATGGATGAAATGGGCGGAATTATGAAAAAAGCTCCTTATGCGGCTGCTATATTTATTTTAGCCGGTATGGCTGCTCTTGGACTTCCTGGTACCATGGGGTTTGTAGGAGAACTTACCATTATAATATCTGCTGTAAAAGCGTACGGTTGGTGGATTGCCGTTATAGCTCTTGCGGGTCTTATCAGTGCCGGTTACATAATCTGGGCTGTTAGAAGAGCAATTCATGGGCCTATGAGTCCTATTGTAGAAAAAACTGCGTTTACTATGAGCTTACCTGAAAAATTTGCTCTTGGTATTTATGCCTTTTTAATTGTTTATTTCGGTATAAATCCTCAACCTATTTTTGATTTAGCAAATAAAGCATTTAGCTTCTTTGGAGGGATGTGATGAGTTTTATAGTATTAATAGCGGCGGGATTATTGGTTCCAGTATTTTACAGGAGCAATATTTTTATAGCTAAAATGATAGCGGTAGCGGCTTTTATAGTAGCTGCTTATTTTATTTATACGGGACAAAGCTTAAACAGCGTTTTCTCTTATTTTGTAATGGATGATGCTACAAGGTTGATGGAGTTTGTATTATTGGCGACTCTTGCGGCGGTTTCTCTTTCTTTAACAGGATTTGAAAGACCTCTTATTGCTCAAATGCTTTTCTTAGCGGGAGCGTCTTTAGCGTTTTTGGAAACTAATAATTTCTTTATGTATATAGTCTTGTTTGAGGTTATTGCAATTATTTCTTATATTCTGGTTGCGAACATAAGAAACTTTTATAACGCCGAAGGTGCTATAAAAGCGTTTATTGCAGGTGCTGTGGCTAGTGGTATTATCTTATTTGGATTTGCTCTTTTTAGTTTTACTACAGATAGCTTTAACTATACAGATATGAATGTATCTGGTAAATTTACGTTAATTGCTGTTGCTATTATGTTGGCTGGAATTTTTTATAAGTTAACTGTTGTACCTATGCATGGATGGGCGGCTGATGCTTATTCTCAGGTAAACCATGCAGCAGCTGCAATTCTCAGCGGGGTTATAAAAAGTGTTGTTTTAGTAGCTACTTTTAAAGCTTTTTATAAGTTTTTGGTTGTATATCCTTTGGCTACTGTTTTGATTTTCAGTTTCTTTGCAATACTTACGATGACTCTTGCAAATTTTATGGCGCTTTGGCAAAAAAGAATTTCAAAAATTTTGGCTTATTCTTCAATAGCCCACAGCGGATATGCTTTAATTCCTTTTGCTGCCGTGGCGAGTGTTTATTCTTATTCGGGGATTTTATATTATGCAGTTGCTTATATATTTATGCAAACAAGCGTATTTTTAATTTTAAATGATTTAAGACGTGAACTTGGAGTTAAATATCTTGAAGATATTAAAGGTCTTTACAAAAAAGCTCCTTTACATTCGTTAATATTTACTGTTCAGTTGTTTTCTCTTGCGGGTATTCCTCTGCTTGCCGGGTTTTTAAGTAAAGCGGTTGCGTTTTATGCGGGAGTTGACGCAGGTCTTTGGTGGATTGTATTGATAGCGTTGTTAAACTCTGCTTTAGCGGTTGGGTATTATGTATGGATTATAAAACATATCTATTTTGACGAACCTAATAATAACGTTACTATTAATATGTCTCAGGGAAGTTTAATAGGACAGCTTATATTGTTGGCCGGTACTGTTTATTTTGGTATCGTAGCTTCTGATGTGTTTAGTGCGACAATAAGTTTATAGTCTTTTTGATATAATTATCAAAAAGGCTGGGCTTGATACTTTTTCTTTTTTTTCCTCTTTTATTATTTGGGCTTGAAATTAATGTGGATTACGGAAAAAATAAAAATGTTCCGTATGAAATTTTGACACTTTATGAAAATTTTCCTTTCCGTTGTACCACTGGTAAAAACAAAATAGTGTGTGTATTTAATAAAGTTCCAAAAACTCCGGTTTTTAAAGATAAAACATATTTTTTTAACATATTGCCTGTTTTTGGAAAAAATAGTTTAAAAATAATAATTACCGTTAGAAAAGGGAAATTTAAGGTATTTGCCTTAGAAGACAACTTATATAATAAACCTCTTTTAACTCCTTTTAAATCTAAAAAAGCAAAGAAATGGATAATAATCGTAAATGACAGATATCTTAACAATAAACAAGAGGGTCTTAATTTTTATTTTAAACATACAGTATATCCTTATATAGGACCTATAGACGAAAATTTAAATCCTATAAAAATGGCAAAAAGTAAAGATATCATTAAATATTTTGAAATTTTAAAAAGTTATAAAGTCGGCAGGGATGTGGTTGATGAAATTAACGAGTTTATAAAAAATTATCCGAATTCAGTATTTTTGTCAGATATTCTTTATCTTAAGCTTAAGATTTTGGATGCTAACAATGACAGCGATGGTGTTATATCCCTTGGAAAAGAGTGGATAAAAAAATATGCTTTTAGCGAAAAACTTCCTGAAGTATTGTTGCTTATAGGTAAAAACTATTCTAAAATAGGTTTTGCAAGCAATGCGAGTTACTATTACAACAGGATTATTACCGAGTATCCGAATACTAAATGGGCTTATCTTGCCATGATATATTTAGCAGACCAGCTTTATACGATGGGAGATGAAAAAAAAGCGTTTAAACTTTATGAAAAAGCTCTTTATTCAACCAATGATTTGGATATAGCTTCTTTAGCCGCTGCAAGACTTGCCCAAAGATATATGGATAAAGGAAATATAAAAAGAGCGATAGAATATTATAAAAAAATATACAAAGCCAATAAAAAATTTATTTTAAAAAATAAAAATAAAGCTTACGAACTGGCAAAAATGCTTGCAAGTCATAGAATTTATGATTTGGCTATAAATATAGGTGAAGATATTTTAAAAGGTTTGAAAAAACTTGACGATTTATACGAGCCTTTGCTTTACAATCTTGCTCTTTGGGCTTATGAAGACGGTAAATACGATTTGGCTTTAAAATTTGTGGAAAAATACCTAAAAGAGTTTCCTTATGGGGATTATGCCGATGCTGTGTCGGCTTTAAGGGATAAAATATTATTTCAGATTCCTGAGAACAATTTGACTAAAAAACTGGAATATATAGATAAGATTTTAGAGAAATATAAAGGGGATATAGCTAAAAAAGCGTTGGTGGAAAAAGTTAAGATTTTATATCAAATGAAAAAATATAAAGAAGTTTTGGAGCTTGAAGATAAATTTAAGGATTTTGATGAGAAACTGTTTCCTGATAAAGATAAGTTTTTTAAAAAGGTAAAAAAAGAGTATGCAATAGAGCTTTTAAAACAAAACAGATGTTTTGAGGCCATAAGTCTTATAAAAAAATACAAACTGACGCTTGATAAAAAATGGGATGAGAAAATTTACGAATGTGCTATAAAATCCAAAAATTACGATATTGCGTCCGTTATTTGTAATAAGTATCTAAATTCTCCCGATGATGAAGTGTTTATTAAATGGATGAAAAGAAAAATAGAGGCTCTTAAAGGACTTAGGGATTATAAAAATATCGTAACGGCTGTTGATGATTTGTGCGGTGTTATGAAAAAAGGGTGTTATCCGTATCTGCTTGATAAATTTTTCGCCCTTTGGAAACTTAAAGAATATAAAGAGGCTTTAAAAGTCGCTAAGCAGCTTGAAAAACATCAGGATATAAGAAACGCCGATGCGTTTATAAAAATAGTAAACTGGGCTTTAAAAAATAACGACAATCTGCTTGCGGCAAGTTATGCTAAAAAAATAATAGATTTACAAAACAGATTTAAAGCCCATCCTTATTCCCCTTTTGTTGAATTTGTTTTTGCAAAATATACGAAAAATAAAGAAGAAGCCGTAAAAGTTTTAAAAGAACTTCTTAAAAGGGTTAAAGGCGAGGATAAGGCAAGGGCTTTATTTATGCTTGCAAACCTTACC
>NZ_JBMXVQ010000011.1:0-5379 GCF_053999135.1 Caminibacter sp. | reverse complement strand
TCTTTAATATCACTATAAAATCCGGCCTCTTTTGCAAAATTTTCAATTGCTTCAATAGCTCCCGTTATTTCTGGGTTTTTGTTTGCAAGTCTGAATTTCCTGCCGACTTTTTCAACAGCAAATCCCGCGTCAGGCAAATATTCGTTTAAATATCTGCTAGCAGTCCTTTCACTCATTCCGTAATCATCCATTAAACCCTTAATCGTTACATATCCGCCACTGTAAAGGATGTTTAGGATTTTAAGGAGATTATTTAGGGTGTCTTTTGTTCTCATAAGCTGCCTTTTTTATACAATTATATCCGATTATATGTCATAGTGTGGCGGGTTTAGATAGCACTGACTAAATAAGAAACAACTGTAAATTTTATTGTAGTAAAAATGTTTAAAAATTTGCTCTCTTGTAAATGTATTCGCCAATAATCAATCAGCCTTATATCTAAAATAACGTTTATTATCTTTTTTAACAATTTCCTCCAAATTATCCAGATAATCAAGATAAGCCACGATGTATTTACGGCTCATAGGCATATGCTCTTTAAATTTTTTAATATCAATATATCCTTCTTTTTCAATAATTTCTTTCATTTTTTTTATTGCCAGATTTATATTTTTATCCGTAACAAACAGATTATGGGCAAGTCGTATGACTTTTTTAGCAGCTGTGAGCTTTTTCATGGCATTATCCCCTACTTTTCTGTCGATATTTAATTTTTCATAAATATTATACGGAGCTTCGGGGGTCAGTCCGGAATTATCAAGCAGCTTATAAAGCCTGTGTTCCACGGATTTTGTAATATCCACTCCTTTTAAATCTTTTCGTTTGTAAATATTATCTTCTATAATAAGATATCCTTCTTTTACAAACTCATCAAGAACGTTTTTAATAAGTTTGTCACTTGCCCATTTGATTCTCAGTTGAAGAGATGCCGGAGACAGAAAAGCAAACCTGTTTTTTTCGTAAATATTTTTAACAATATGTCGAATCTCATTTTTAACATCGGCGGAAAAAATATTGTAATTTTCTTCGTCTATAAAGACATTTTTCAGCTCTTTTGCTATTTCAAGAGCTTCTTGAGGCGTTAAATTAAATCTTTGATAACTTTGAAGAAGTCCAAATCCCCTTTTATGATTTTGAACTAAAATTTCAAAAGCGCTCTTAAAATCTTTTTCATTAAGAGCTTTTAGGAGTTTTAATTTTTTCTTTTTTTTAATAGGGTCGCTGATAGGATTTAATACTTTTCCGCCTCCTACCACGCGCCCTTTATGAAGAATTACAAAAGGGTCTTCAAAAACCAAAAAAACTTTTTCATCAAGTTTTAAAGTAGCATACCCTTCTTTATCTTCCGGATTAAACATCAAAACTCTTCCCGGAATTTTCTTTGCCCCGCTTATAAACAAAATCTCCATATTGTGGAAAAGTTCTTTATCTTCAACCGGTTTTACGAATACGTCAATTTGCTTAAATCCCCTTAAATAACCTTTGGTTGAAAGAAGATAGCCTTTTTTTAATTCTTTATGGCTGATATTAAGATTTATTGCAACCCTTTGATGTGTATAGGCTTCCTCTACGTTTTCTCCGTGGACCTGGAGGTTTTTAACGGTGGTGAGGGTCTTAGTTTCGTTTATGAATATTTTATCTTTTAATTTAACCTGCCCGCTTAAAACGGTTCCGGTTACGACCGTCCCTATACCTTTTAAAGAAAACACCCTGTCTATATAATATCTGAAAAATTTAGAATGGCTAATTTTTCTTGGCGGCAGGTTAAAAAGATACTCTTTTAACTTTTCTATACTTTTTTTGTCATAAATCGACGTTTCAAAAATTTCAAGCAATTCTAAATTTTCATATTTTGCCACTAAATTTTTTATTTCGTTTTTTCTTTTTTCAATTGTTTCTTTATCTGCTAAATCGCATTTTGTAAGAGCTACTATTATGTTTTTAACTTTAAGGATATTTAATACTTCTAAATGTTCTATGGTCTGTGGCATTATACCTTCGTTTGCGTCTATTGCAAAAAGCGAAGCGTCAAATCCAAACGCTCCACTAATCATATTTTTTACAAGTTTTTCATGTCCCGGGACGTCTATAAAAGCTACGTTTACATCACCTCTTTTCATATTGGTAAAACTAAGATCAATCGTTATCCCTCTTTCTTTTTCTTCTTTAAGCTCATCACCGTTATATCCGGTCATAGCTTCTATAAGAGATGTTTTACCGTGGTCTACGTGACCGGCCGTTCCTATAATTACATTACGCATTTTTCACCTCACAAGTTATAATAGAATTTATAATTTGGGCTAATTTTTCTATTTCATCATCCTGAATACTTCTCATATCTAAAACAAAACGTTCGTTTTCTATTCTTCCTATTACAAGATTTTTACGCATATTTTCTTCCCATTTTTTGGCATTGCCTTTTATTTCCACTATTGTAGTCGGGATTTTGCGGTTTGGCATCGTCCCCCCTCCTACATATGTATGTGAATTTTTAATTTCGGCTTTTAGGGCGGGAGTTAAAGATAAAAGTTTTTTGGCTTTTTTTACCAAATCTTCTTCGGTCTGGAATATTGATTTTAGAGTCGGTATTTTTTCATATTCTTCTTTTATATACGCCATAGCAGTGGCTTCTATAATAGAGAGTGTTATTTTATCTACTCTAAACATTCTTAATATCTGATTTTTTTTGAGTTTATCTATCAGCTCTTTTTTACCGAGAATTATACCCGCCTGAACGCTTCCAAAAAGCTTATCGCCGCTGAAACTCACTAAACTCGGATTTAGTTTCATAATCTCATTAATAGGAGGTTCGTAGTTTGTAAGCCCGTAAGGTAGTTTTGGAATATATGCGCTTCCCAAATCATAATAATCCAGCAAACCTTTTGAACGGGCTAAATTTATAATCTCTTCCAAACTTGCTTCTTCGCTGAAACCTTCTATTGAATAGTTTGATTTATGGACTTTCATAAGCATTGCTGTATTATCGCTAACAGCCTCTTCATAATCTTTAATTTTTGTTTTATTGGTGGTTCCAACCTCTACAAGTTTTGCCCCGCTTGCCTTCATAACCTCAGGAACCCTGAAACTTCCTCCGATTTCTACCAATTCTCCTCGCGAAACTATTACTTCTTTATCTTTAGCAAAAGTATTTAGTATCAAAAATACCGCAGCCGCGTTATTATTTACAATAAGAGCACTTTCGCTGCCAAACAGGTGACTTAATATTTTTGCGCTGTGGTGATACCTGTCGCCTCTTTTGCCTTTTTCAAGGTCATATTCGAGGTTGCAGTAATGAGTGGAACGCTCCTTTGCGTAATCGAAAATTTCCGGGTCTATAAGACTTCTTCCTAAATTCGTATGAACGGTAATACCCGTAGCGTTTATTACATTTACAATAGAAGGCTTTAAAATATTTTCGGCTTTTGTTTTAATTTCATTTATAATTTCATCTTCGCTTACAGCAGTTATCTGCCCGGATTTAATACCGTCTCTGATTTTTTGAAGCGTCTGCTGTATTAAGGGAGTGAGAATTTTTTTGGGGATATAGTTTAATTTCTTTTCTATTTTATCCACTTTTGGGATTTGTCTAAAGAGATTCATACTATACCTTTGTGTAATGCCGCCGGCATTTTTGATATTATTGTAACAAAAAAGGTTTACTAATGAAACTTGCTATTCCGGCATGCGGAGAATATATGACTTCAAAATACTGCCCAGATTTTGAAGAGTGTGAATATCTGATTATTTACGATACAAAAACAAAACAGTATGCTTCAAGAAAATCACCCTCTTTTTATTCCAAAAATCCTGAAGATTTAAAAAACTTTTTAAAAGCGATAATGATTAAAAACATTATTACCGGTAAAGATTTGGATGATAAATATTTTAAAGTTTTTAAACTAAAAGATAAAAATCTGACGGTTGAGGAGGCTATAATCAAATATACAGAGGAAAATTAAGATTTATATGATTTTAATAAGTTTTTCCTCTTTTTCTTTTACATTTCCTATAATTTTCGCAAACACCCCTTCGTTTTGGGCTCTTTTTAAATATTCAGCGGCTTTCTCCTGAGGAAGGGATATTAAAAGACCCCCGCTTGTCTGAGCGTCATACAAAATCATCCGCTCTTCAAAACTAAGCTCCTTTACAAACTCCACATATTTTTCCACAAATATCTGATTGTTATAGTTTCCCGCAGGTATAATCCCCATACTCGCCTGATTTATTGCTTCTTTTAAAAAAGGGACTTTTTCAAATTCCACTTCAATGGTAAATTTACCGCCGCTCATTTCGTAAAGATGCCCTAAAAGCCCAAACCCCGTAACATCCGTCATGGCATTTACTCCGACATCCATTGCTATAAGACTTGCTTTGTAATTGAGTGTCCTTAGAATTTCGGCAACTTCCCCTGCCACCTCATCGCTTATCAAATCCGCTTTTATAGCAGTGGTTAAAATACCCATTCCAAGGGGTTTTGTGAGAATTATTACATCATCTTTAACTAAAGTATTGTTTCTTATCATTTTATCCGGATTTACAATCCCCGTAACACTCAGCCCGTAAAGCATCTCCGGCGTTTCTATAGTATGACCTCCGGCAAGAACGCCTCCGCACTCTTTTATTTTATCTTCACCGCCTTTTAAAATTTCTTTTAATACCTCGCGTGAGTGATGGCACGAATCAAACCCCACAAGATTAAGTGCTGTTTTCACATCCCCGCCCATGGCAAACACGTCGCTTAGCGAATTTGCCGCCGCTATCTGTCCGTAAACGAAAGGGTCGTCCACCACGGGGGTTATAAAATCAACGGTTTGAACGAGTGCAATATCATCGGTTATTTTATAAATACTCGCATCTTCGTTTCCCTCAAACCCCACAAGCAGGTTTTCATTAGCACATCCAAGAGAGCAGGTAGTGTCGTTTCGCTCCTCCAGAACCAATTTACCCGCTCAGCCGGCTGCTTTCACATATTTTGTAAGTTTTGCTTCATTATTTAATTTTAGCATTAAAATCCTTTATTAAGTCTTTCAGTAATTCTTCATTAATCATTTCTATTTCACTCTTATCATAAATTACAAGCAACACGAAATATCTTTTTTAATGTTTTTATATTTTTTAGACAGTTTTTTAAACTGCTTTTTAAAAATATCGGTAACGTCAAATTTCATCAAGAAAACTTTTTAAATCATAAACTTTACCTTTTTTAACATCATCTAAAGCAATATTAATGTCATTTGCAATTTTTTTCGTATTTTGAACTCTTTTATATTCATAAAGCATTTTTTCAATTGCTTCTACTAAATTATTACTTTTTGTTATATTTTTAATTTCGGTGACAATTTTATCATCCAACACAACATTCATAATTTGCCTTTTTTA
>NZ_JBMXVQ010000010.1:0-2131 GCF_053999135.1 Caminibacter sp. | reverse complement strand
TTAGATAGGGCGAATTTTTGTAAAAAAGATAAACTTTGTTTAACTTGTTCTATTGGTAGAGCTTATAATCAGCAAAAAAAATTCTTTCAAGCGTTGGAAGTTTATCCTTATGAAAATGATGATGATTTACTAAGTAAGTATTGGTATTATATTGTTACTCCCGTTCGTCATTCTCCAGATGAAAGTTTAGAAGTTGTTTATAATCGTGCTGATGCACTTCGTAAGTCCGCATTGATGCAAATGAGGAATTCGAGGCGTAGAAATAGTAAAGGTTTTTGGTCGCAGTTTAATGGTGGTATGGGTAGTATTGAATTTACTTTTACTCGTAATGGTTGGAATGTTCATATAAATTGGCTTGTTAATTCTGATAACAGAGTGCAATTATATGAAGTTGAGGATAAGAGAGGTAAGAAGTGGTATCAAAATGAGCTGTTAGAGCGTTTTTTAAAGCGTTTTAATGATAGTTATATACATTCTATTAGTGAGCTTAATTTTGATAATAGAGAGCAAATTAGAGATAATTTATTAGAGGTTTTGAAATATTCTTTGAAATTTAGTTCATTGGA
Organism: Caminibacter sp.; assembly: GCF_053999135.1. Lineage (NCBI taxonomy): Bacteria > Pseudomonadati > Campylobacterota > Epsilonproteobacteria > Nautiliales > Nautiliaceae > Caminibacter > Caminibacter sp. The sequence goes on along the minus strand of NZ_JBMXVQ010000010.1, from coordinate 1,565 downwards.
ACCACACCAGTTGGTGATGTTGTATTATTTTTTGTATCGTAAGAGATTATTTTTTACATTTGGAAATTTAAGAGGTTTGGATTTGGAAAGTGTTAATGAGGTTTCAATTGGTGATGATTTTGAAGAGGGAGAGGAATTTATTAGGCTTATTTATAGAAGATTACCGGATTTGAAGTATAAGTTAGATTTTGTTGAAAAATAGTTGTTTTTTGTCATTTGCTTAAAAAAGGAAGCTCTTAGACGAACGAACTCGAAGTTTTAAATGTGTTAGGTATTTGAAAATTTGTGTTTTTCTTATCCTTACCTTTTACCTGCAAGGGATGAAAATTTGTCTTAAAATATAGCTATTTTAATTATCTTATTATTATTTTTCAATTACGATTTAGTTACAATACCCGCCAACGAGCGGGTCAATAAACTATCGTATATCAATCTATTCTACACAAAACTTTTTCCCCCGAAAGGGTGGCTCAAAAATCGATAAATCAATAAAAACCGTTACTCTTTGTCAAGTGCCGCCACTTGCGTGGGGCTTTGCCCCCGCAGTGGGCGTGTTCCTATAAAAATTTGAGAAAAACACACCTATGAATAAAAAAAATGTTTTTCGAAAATTTTTATAGGAATTGAAAACACTTGACAAAGAGTAACGGAAGTTTTAACAATTTTATTGTTTTTGAGCCACTAAGGGGGAAAGTTTAAAAAGCAAAACAAATTAATTTTGGGATTTGAAATCTTTTTTTCATTTTTTTAATTTTTTTCAGTTCGCTTACTTATTACTTGATAAATAGAAATAAAGTGTGTCATTTTTTTGATAATTGTAATTTTTTGTGTATAATTATGTGTAATTTAATTTGTCTTAAAGGTGTCATTATGATTAATAAATTGAAAAAAGATAAGGTTAGGAATGTAACATTGACTTTGAATGGTGAAACTATAAAAGAGCTTCAAAAGTTGGCTGATGTTACAGGTCTTAGTAAAAGTGGTGTTGTTAGAAATTTAGTTGAGATGTTTGGTAAAACTTATATTGATGTTGTAAATTTGATAGATAATTATAATGGCGATGAGAATAATTTAGATGATTATCTTAGAGAGAATGGTTATGGATTTCTTGTTGATGGTAAATGTAAGTAGCGTGTGTTGCCCCAAAAGGGGCGTGTGTGTTGTTAGTCCCTTTTATAGGGGAAAGGAATAACCTGTGTTGAATTATAACATACATTTGGCGGATAAACAAAATGAATTTATTGATAAGTTTAAAAAGAGATATATTAGGGCTCATAAGCTGAAAATAAAACTTTTTGATTTTTGGGATAGTTTTCCGTATCGTGTAGATGGTAGAATTATTAAGAGTGATGAATTTTATGAGAAAATGAAAAAGAATGTTTTTGATTGTGGTAATTTTTTGGAGTTTAAAGCTGGTGTTGGTAATGATAAGATTAGGTTAGATAGGGCGAATTTTTGTAAAAAAGATAAACTTTGTTTAACTTGTTCTATTGGTAGAGCTTATAATCAGCAAAAAAAATTCTTTCAAGCGTTGGAAGTTTATCCTTATGAAAATGATGATGATT
>NZ_JBMXVQ010000009.1:0-3296 GCF_053999135.1 Caminibacter sp. | reverse complement strand
AGGAGGAATAATGTTTGGTAATCTTGATTTAAACGAAATGATGCAAAAGCTTCAGGAGCAGATACAAGAATCCGACAATAAAACTTATACCGCAAAAAGCGGGGGAGGTCTTGTTGAGGCTACGGTTAACGGAAAATTTGAAGTTGTCGATATAAAAATAGACGATTCTTTACTTGAAGATAAGGAATCTTTACAGATTCTTTTAATGAGCGCGATAAATGACGCTATAAAAATGGCTGTAGAGGATAAAAAAGCCCAGGCTATGAATATGTTTGGAGGGTTTAATCTGAAACAATGAAAAAATTTCTTGTTTTTCTCCCTTTACTTTTATTTTCTTTAAATATAGATTTTTCTCCCTGTTATAAAAAATATTCTTTTATAAAAAATTTTATACCTGTTTCTTCTTCTAGAAGCGTTACGTTTAAAAAACCTTTAAAATATATATATTATGATGAGTTTAGCGGTATGTATGTGGTAAGCACCCGTAATAAAACTTATATTCATTTTTATAATACTCCGAAAATAGGCTGGTTTATGGCTGCTTTAAATTATGAGTCGGCTTATGGGGGTACATATGCCAGGGATATGGAATTTCTCAATCCTGCTTTATTAAGCGTTAACGTACCTCCTAATACCGTAATAAGTGATATATTCTGCAGAGCTTACGGTCTTGGTAACGGAGGGGTTATAAGGGGTGATTATGTAAAACATTTTGTAAAATACGGTTATTGGGGAGATATAGGGATAGACGCGGATAAAAATATGAATGTTTTATATATTGACCCTTTTTATGTAGATAAAATCGTTCCGGGAGATAAAATCACTGAGATTAACGGAAAAAAAGCCGGTGTAGAACTTTTTAATAAAACCGTGATTTTAGGGCTTCTTAATGATAAAGTGTGTCTTAAAACCGCAAACGGTAAAAAAGAGTGTTTAAAGATAAGAAAAAAAGTTTATGAATTTACTCCTCTTGAACATTTCGGTATAAAAGTGGATAAACATTTAAACGTTGTAAAACTTTCAAAAGAGATAGAAAATAAAATTTTTTTAAAGCCTCCCGCAAAGATTATAGCCGTTAACGGTAAAAAGATTAAAAGTTTTGCCGAACTTAAAAAGATACTTTCTTTTGACAAAAATGTTACAATTACGCTAGAAAAAAACGGAATAAGAATCAGTCTGCCTTTAAGGAAATAAATGGAAGAGTTTATAAAAAAGAATTTAATAAAAGCAAAAAGTTTTCATCCTTTTTTTGAGAAAGCTTTAAATGAAATGTTGCTAGCCGGCGGTAAAAGATTTAGGCCCAATCTTTTATTAAGCGTTGTAAGAGCTTATAATCCGTTAATGGTGGAAAATGCCAAATACGCGGCTTTTGCGCTGGAGCTTATCCATACCTACTCTTTAATCCATGACGACCTGCCCGCTATGGACAATGCCTCTCTTAGACGGGGGCATCCGACACTTCATACGACCTATGACGAGACCACTGCTATTTTAGTCGGGGACGCTTTAAATACCTATGCTTTTGAAGTGTTAAGCACTGCGCCTATGCATAATGACGTAAAAGTGGAGCTTATAAAAATATTAAGTAAAAACGCAGGACCAAGTGGAATGGTGCTGGGACAGGCGATTGATTGTTATTTTGAAAATAAAAAACTCACTATTGAAGAGCTTAAATTCCTGCATATGAATAAAACCGGAAAACTGATTGCCGCTTCGCTTGAAATGGGAGCGGTGATAGTAAATAAGACTGATTTAGCAAGAAAACTATATAATTTTGGACTTAAACTTGGTCTTTTGTTTCAGATTCAGGATGATTTACTGGATTTGCTGGATGAAAACGAAACGGGAAAAACCACAGGAGTGGATGATGGTAAAAATACTTTTGTTACACTTCTTGGAGAAAAAGAAGCAAGGCAAAAGGCCGACAGGCTTGCTAAAGAGCTTGAAGATGAACTTGAAAGTTTTGATGAAAATTTAAAAAACGAATTAAAAAAACTGCTTGATAAATATTTATTTAGGCATAAACAATAACAAAGGAGTTATAATGGATTTGGAAATGAAAAAGAAAATGGCCGATACGATAAGATTTTTGGCGGCCGATATGGTGGAGAAGGCTAAATCAGGGCATCCGGGAGCCGCTCTTGGGCTTGCTGATATTATGGTGGAATTAAGTGATGTAATAAGGCTTACCCCCCACAATCCTGATTTCATAAACAGAGACAGAATAGTATTTTCAGGAGGACATGCTACTCCTTTAATATATTCTATGCTTTATTTATGGGGATATGATGTTACGATGGATGATTTAAAAAACTTCAGACAGCTTGGAAGCAAAACCCCGGGACATCCTGAATACGGACATACTCCGGGAATTGAAGTAACTACGGGACCTCTTGGGCAGGGTGTGGCAAACGCGGTAGGATTTGCCATGGCAAAAAAATATATTCATAAAAAGTTTCCTGAAATTGACCATAAGGTATGGTGTCTTTGCGGAGATGGGGATTTGGAAGAAGGAATTTCATACGAAGCGTGTTCAATTGCTGGGAGTTTGGGGCTTGAAGATTTAATTATAATTTATGATTCAAACAATATCTCAATCGAAGGCGAAGTGGAAGAAGTATTTAAAGACGATATCAGAAAAAGATTTGAAGCCCAAAATTTCAGAGTTTTAGAAATGGACGGACATGATTATGACGACATTAAAAAAACTTTGATAAAAGCCAGAGAGAGTGATGAAAGACCTACGCTTATTATCGCTCATACGACTATTGCAAGAGGTGCGGTTGGATTAGAGGGCAGCCATAAAACGCACGGTGCGCCTCTTGGGGAAGATGTAATTAAAAAATCTAAAGAAGTTGCGGGATTCCCTGCTGATAAGACGTTTTACGTTCCTGATGATGTTTTGGTTAGATTTAGATGCGTAAAAGAAAGAGGGGAACTGCTTGAGAGAGAATGGGATAAAAAAACAAGAGTAAAAGAAATTAAAGCCTTTTTTGAAAAAGATTTTTCTAAAATCAAATGGCCAGAATTTAAAGAAGGTGAGAGTATTGCCACAAGAAAAAGCAACGGTGTGATATTAAACGCCATAGCAAAAGCGGTGCCGAGTTTTCTTGGGGGAAGTGCGGATTTGGCTCCTTCAAACAACACATGGCTTGAGGGCGAAGACAAATTTCCTCACGGCAGAAACATTCAATACGGAATCAGAGAACACGCAATGGCTGCAATTAACAATGCATTCAGTGCTTACGGATTTTTACCGTATGCTGCAACATTCTTGGTATTTAGCGATTACCTTA
>NZ_JBMXVQ010000008.1:0-32779 GCF_053999135.1 Caminibacter sp. | reverse complement strand
TCAGGTTTTGTAGAGCTTAGGATATAAATATTTGGATTAATATCTCTTTTCATCCTATGAACGAAATTATATTCCGTGCCTATTGCCATTAAGTCTTTAGGATGTTCTTTTACATAATTTAATATTTGGCTTGTACTTCCCACAAAATCAGCCATCTCGCATACTTCAGGAGAACATTCCGGATGAACCACTATTTTAATTTCGGGATATTTTTTTTTGTAAAATTCTATATGTTCTGGCATAAAAAGCTGGTGGACCGAGCAGTGTCCGTTAAAACAGATAATATCGGCACTTTGCCAGTTTTCATCTCCTATTACGCTTGATTTTACTTCAAGCATTTTTGCTACATTTTGTCCTAAGTTTTTATCCGGGAGGAAAAATACTTTTTTGCCTTGATTTAATACGTGGGATACTATTTTTTTAGCGTTTGAGCTGGTACAGGTTAGCCCTCCAAGCTCTCCTACAATTGCTTTAACCGCCGCGCTTGAATTTATATAAGTTATCGGAATAAAATCGATTCCGTTTTCTTTTAGCTCTTTTATATTGTTTTTAACTTTTTCAACTTCTGCCATTCTGGCCATAGAACAGCTTGCAAGGCGAGGCATATATACAGGAATATCTGGGTTTAGTATTTTAGCACTCTCGCCCATAAAGCTTACCCCGCAAAAAATAAGAGGGTTTTTGAGTTGGCTTGTTTTTTTTGCAAGTTCCAGACTGTCTCCCGTTAAATCGGCAATGTCGAATATTTCATCTTTTTGATAATAATGCGCCGCTAAGGTTATGTTATGTTTTTTTAGAAGTTCTTTTACTCTCTTAACCATTTATATCCTTTCTTTAAACTTAAATAATTATATTATAATTTCACAAAAAAGGAAATTTATGAGCAATCTTTTATGGTATCTTATCGCTTATTTGGTGGGGGGAATTCCGTTTGGATATATAATAGCCAAATATTTTGCCGGAATCAATATAAAAGAACACGGAAGCGGAAATATAGGAGCAACAAACGTTTTAAGGGTTTTAAAAGAAAAAGACCCTAAAAAGGCCAAAAAATTGGCGGCTGTTACGCTTTTTTTAGACGCGTTTAAAGGAGCGGCGGTAATTTTGGTGGCAAAGGCCGCGGGAGTTTGTGATGCAACTCTTTGGACTATAGCCGTTTTGGCAGTAATAGGACACTGTTTTTCTCCGTTTTTAAAATTTGAAGGCGGAAAAGGGGTGGCTACTACTCTTGGAGTAATGCTGGTACTTATTCCAAAAGCCGCAATTGTGGGACTTATAGTTTGGTTTATTATGGCAAAAACAGTTAAAATATCTTCACTTAGTTCTCTTGTGGGGATTTTAGCGGGAATTGCCAGTGCGTATATTTTATATCCGAATATTTCTATTCAGTCTTACGCGCCTTTATGGATTATCGCGTTTATCGTAATTTATAAACATAAAGAAAATATTTACAGACTTATAACAGGTCAGGAGAAAAGGGTTGTGTGATGTATACTATAGTAATTGAGGAGCTGACGTTTAAAGCTATTTTGGGGATATTAGAAAAAGAGAGAAATGAAGAACAGTTAGTGGTGGTTGATTGTGAAATTTCTTATCCTCAAAAAGTGGATTATGTAGATTATTCAAAAGTATGCGATGTCATTCAGAATATGATTATCAAAAATCGTTACTCTTTAATAGAAGACGCCGTAGATGATATAGAAAAGAAATTAAAAGAGCTTTTTCCTCAAATGAAAGAACTTTATTTAAAAATAACTAAACCCGAAATATTAAAGAATGCTTTAGTAGGAGTGAAGATTTTAAGAAAATATTAATTTTTGATATAATATTTTAAATTTTAAGGGCTTTGGCCAAAAGGAGAATTATGCGCCTTTTAGTTGTAGAAAAAGATGAAACGCTAAACGATTTAATTACAAAATCCCTTCATGAAGCGGGATATAAAACGGATGAAGCTTTTACCATAAAAGATGCCAAATATTTTTTGGATATCCGGCATTATAATTTAATTATAGTAGACTCTAATTTCGGTATGAGTGAGGTGTTCAAATTTATAGATTACGCAAAAGATACATATCCTTTAATAAAAATTATAGTTATTTCAGATGACCCATCCGTTGAAAATGAGATAAAAACATTAAAAATGGGTGCTGATGATTATATAAAAAAACCTATTCATTTCGATTTGCTTATTACCAGAGTTAATGTGGCTTTAAGAGGAGGCAAAGAGTCACAAATCAAGATAAAAGACCTTATAATCGTAAAAGATGAGGAAAAAATCATTTATAAAGGTAAAGAGTCTTATTTGAAAGGTAAAGCATTTGAAGTTTTTATGCATTTAGCCAGATATCCTAATCAGGTTATTTCAAAAGAACAGTTATTAGATGCCATTTGGGAAGAGCCGGAACTCGTGACACCAAATGTTATAGAAGTTGCAATAAATCAGATACGTCAAAAGGTTGACAAAGTTTTTAAAATTGATACAATAAAGACCATTCGCCGAAGAGGCTATAAATTTTCATATCCAAAGGAGTAGCATGTCACTTAAAATAACTGAAGAATGTATTGCGTGTGATGCGTGTGTGGATGAGTGTCCAAACGGGGCAATTGAACCGGGGGACCCTATTTACGAAATAGACCCTGATTTATGTACTGAGTGCATTGAATATGGTGGCGAGCCTCAATGTGTTCAGGTATGTCCTGTCGATGCTATAGTTCCGGACCCTGATAACGTAGAAACGGCAAAAGAACTTAAATTAAAAGCTGAACTTATTCACAAAGACGAAGAGTAATGGCAAAAGTAACGGCTGTAATCGATATAGGTTCAAACTCTGCCAGAATGGCAGTATTTAAAAAAACCAGCCGTTTTGGTTTTTATCTTCTTCGTGAAGAAAAAAGTAAAGTTAGAATAAGTGAAGGCGCTTATGAAAACGGGGGGAATTTACAGGATTTTGCGATTGAAAGAGCGATAAAGGCACTTAGAGAGTTTCTTTTAATCGCAAAGTCTCTGAAAGCCAGAAAAATTCTCTGTGTTGCCACTTCTGCCGTTCGTGACGCTCCAAACAGAGTCGAATTTATAAAGCGGGTAAAAGATGAACTCGGTCTTAAAATAAAAGTAATTGACGGAGATAAAGAGGCTTTTTTCGGAGGGGTTGCAGCGGCAAATCTTTTATATGAAAAAAACGGAGTAACTATTGATATTGGAGGAGGCTCTACAGAACTTGCCTTAATTCGCAACAAAAGAATAGAATCCACCATTTCTTTAAAACTCGGAACCGTTAGATTAAAAGAGCTTTTTTTTGACAAAGGCGATATAAAAGGAGCAAAAGCTTATATAAAAGAAGAAATAAAAAGACTGGGGGATATTTTTAATTCGAAAAAAGTGTTTGGTATAGGCGGGACAATCAGGGCCTTATCTCAAGCAATTATGAAAAAAATCGAATATCCTCTTGATATTCTCCATGGATTTACTTATGAGCTTAAAAAGCAAAAAGAGTTTATCCAGAGCATTATAAAAATGAATGATGAAGAGCTTTTGAAAGCGGGGATTAAACCAGAAAGACTTGATGTAATAAGACCTGGAACTCTTATATTTTTAGAGCTTTTAGAATACTTAGAAGCAAAAGAAGTCATAACCAGCGGAGTAGGCGTTAGAGAAGGGGTGTTTTTAACGGACTTGTTAAGAAATGATAATTATAGGTTCCCTGACAACTTTAATCCTTCGGTAAGAACAATTATGGATGTTTATCAGATTGACAGAAAAATAGCTGCTTATGAAACAAAGATAGTTCTTGAGGTTTTTGATTTGTTGAAAGATGATTTTAAGCTTGATGATAAATATAAAATGCATCTCACTTATGCCATCAAGCTCTCCCGTGCCGGAGAATTAGTAGATTTTTACGAAGCTCATAAACATACCGATTATATTTTGTTAAATTCTCTTCATTACGGATTTAGACATTGTGATAGACTGCTGATTTCAAAAATTATCCGTTATTACAAAAGAAAGAAAATTAAGAAAAAAGAGATAGAAAAGTTTAAATGTCTTCTTCCTAAAAAGGATATAATAGAAAAACTCTGTAATATTTTCTGGGTGGCAAAACTGGTGAATATCAATCTTTCTATGCCAAAAGTTGAAATAAAAAAAGATAAAAATAAAATTATTATAAAAGGTGATAATTTATATCTTGCAAAAGAGCGTTCAAAAACGCGTGAACTTTTTTTTGATTTGGAAGTAAAAAATGAAGAATAAAGTTTTAGTACTTTGTACCGGCAATAGCTGTAGAAGTATAATTGCCGAAGCTATTTTAAAAGCGGAAGGGATTGATGCTGTGAGTGCGGGAAGCAATCCAAGCGGCAGGGTAAATCCGAATGTAAAAAGGGTGTTGGAGGAAAATGGTATCTGGGGCGAATTTTATTCAAAATCAATTGATGAGGTTATGGATGACGAGTTTGATTTGGTGATAACGGTTTGTGATAATGCAAAAGAAAAATGCCCTGTTTTTCCAAAAAAAATAAAAACTATTCATATTCCTTTTGAAGACCCTGACGGAAAAAAATACGAAGAATTTATAAAAACTTACAATGAAATTCGTTCAAAACTTTTGCCTGTTGTAAAAAAGATTTTGGGACATTAATATAAATTTTATTGTAATTTATTTCTTAGTTCTTCATCAAGGACTTTTTTCATTTTCTTTCCTAAATTCTTATAAATAAAAGTAAAAATGATTATACCTACTATAGCCCAAAAACTGTTTTGAAGTGCTTGCGGATTATAAAATAAATTATATCCTATAAGAATTCCCGCTGAGATAAAGCAAAGAACGGCTCCTAAGAGAGATAAGAGAGGATTGGCATTTGTTATGTTTCTTAATTTAAAGTTTGCATAGTTTACCAAACCAAATATTATTAAAAATCCAAAACTCCCTGCAATTGAGATGTTTTCAATATTAAAACTGGTAGTAAATATAATAGCTAACAGTCCTAAAATAATCATCCCCTCATATCCGTTTTTCAGTTTTTTTGAAAATTCTTTTGGAATTTCTCCTAGTTTTGCTATTAAATATCCGGCTCTTCCGGCTCCGTAAATAGTTGCGTTAATAGCACTGGCCGTAGAAATCATAGCGGCGATAGCGATGATAATAAACCCTGTTTTTCCAAGTATAGGTTCTGCTGCTATAGCTAAAACATAATCTTGAGCTTTTTTAGCGGTTTCAAAATCCACATTGGCTATTGTCACAACCGCAATACTTATATATAAGAAAATTACAAAAATCACACTTGAATAAAAAGCTTTTGGCAGGTTTTTTTCAGGGTTTTCAACATCTTTTGCTGCGTTTGCTATAAGCTCAAAGCCTTCATAAGCTACAAAGATTATGAGTCCGCCAGTTAAAGTCTTTATAAAACTTTCCCAATATTCAGGCGATAGTCTTTCAAAATGCTTAGCTGCGTAAAACCCTATTATTATAAAAAGCAAAAGAATGCCGATTTTTGTATAAACCAGGATATCTTCCGCTTTTCCGCTAAGATAAGCTCCTAAAAGATTGATTAAAATAAAAATTAAAATGACAAACACAGCCAATGTTTTGTGAATCCATGGTATTTCATCTCCTGTAATAAGAGCACTTCCGTAGCTTCCAAATGCCGAGGCATAAAGAGAGAGCATTATTACGTAAGACATTAATAAAAGATTATTGGCTACAGAGCTAAAAAGATTGTTTCCGTAAGCTTGAACGATATATTCGATACTGCCGCCTTCACTTGGAAATTTGATTGAGAGTTTAGTGTAAGAATATGCGGTAATCAGGGCAATAAGACCCGCAGTTAAGAATGCTAAAGGAGCGGCTCCTTTTGCTAAGTCGATTGTGAGTCCCAAAACAGCGAAAATTCCACCTCCGACCATTCCTCCTACACCTATACTAAACGCTTCCCAAAATCCCAGTTTTTTTTCTTTCATTCTGTTTCCTTAAAAATTAGCTCCCATTGAAAACTCAAATTTCTTTAAATCATCTTCGTCTTTTGATTTAAGAGGGTTTGCTAAAATAAAACTAAGAGGTCCCATAGGCGTAATCCACTCAAGCTGTATTCCGTATGATGCCCTTGAGATATCCAAAGAATCTTCTCCTACAGCTCCGTAATCTATAAAACCTGTAAGCCACATTCTTATTTTTTCGTTGATAGGGGTAGAAACTTCTACTCCTGTTATAAATTCGTATTTTCCTCCTATTTCGTTACCGTCTTTATCTTTAGGCGAAATGGAATAGGAACTAAATCCTCTAACGGTAGAAGGTCCTCCTATATAGAATTTTTCATTGATAGGTAAATATCCGTTATCCACGGCAACCCCTCCTATAGCCCTGTATTTTAATACCGCTATTGTTTTATATGTCTTGTCTTTAATAGGATAAAAATATTTACCTTTGGCTATTGCCTTTATGTACTCTTCATCTCCTCCTATTCCCGCATATTCTATTGAAGCACTCGCTTTTATACCTTTGGTAGGGAAAAAATAATCATCGGTATTATTATAATTGAGGCTTGTTACTATATAGCTTTTAGTACTTTGGGGTTTTATATATTCATCCGATACGTCATAATCGGAAAGTTTATCTTTTTCATATCCGTAAGTTATATGGGCGTTAACGTATCTGTTTAACATTCTTCCTATACCGATATATCCACCTTTCTTGTGGGAAGTATATGAAATTCCTTCGAAGTAGTCATCGAAAATGGAAAAATTCATAGAATATTTAGTATCTAATACCCTAGGGTTATATAAAGACATATTAAATGTTTTTGAAACGGAACTTAAATCTGCGTTTAAAGTTATTTTCTGACCGCTTCCAAAAACGTTTCTTTCTGTAATAGCAAAATTTACTCCGAATTTTGTGTAACTTCCGTAGCTTATACCGGCTCTAAGACTTCCGCTTAGACCGTCTTTTGCATGAACTATTAAATTCATTTCGTTTTTAGAAATTTGTTTTTTTTCTATTTTTACATCTTCAAAATACCCAGTTCTTTTTAAAGAATTTATACTGTCTTCGAAATTAGTGTATGAAAATTTATCGCCTGGGGCTAGATATATATTTCTTCTTATCACTCTGTCTAATGTTTTGTCGTTTTCAGTTATTATTACGTTTTTTATATATACTATTTGGCCCGGAATTACTTTGTAAGTAATGAAGGCGTAATCTTTTTCTTTTTTAATATCCGGATAAACTTTTGCATAAGCATAACCTTTGTCCATAAAAGCATGAGATATATTTTTTATATCTTCTCTTAAAGCATATATATTAAAATATTTATCTTTTTTTAGTTCCAATTCTGGTAAAGTTACGTTTATTTCTTTAGGGTATTTTACTTCTACTTTTTTAACTGTGTATCTTTTCCCTTCTTGTATTTTATAATCTATATCGGCAAAATAACTATCTAAATTTGCTTTAGCTAAAGGTATGGAAACTTTTGCGTCTAAATATCCTAAATTTAAATAATAATCCTGAATTTTTTTCTGGTCTTCGGGCAGTTTATAAAGATTAAGCTCTCCGCTGTTAAAAATAGGCAGAAAGCTCCAAAATGTTTTAGGTTGATTTTCTGTTAGGTCTATTAAATCGTCTTTATCTAAAGAGGCTCCGAAAAAGTTTATTTTTCTTATTGCAACTTTTTTTCCTTTATAAACATTTACTTCCAGTATAATTCGGTTTTTATCTACCGGCTTTGTTTTTATATCTACCACGGTATTAAAATAACCTTTTGCTATATAATAACTCTTAATAAACTCTTTTAATTCTTTAAGTTTTTTAGGGTTTAATATGGAACCTTTTTTGGGAAGATAATTGTTTTCTTTTAATACTTTTTTTAACTCTTCTGAAAGATTGTTTAATTTAATATTTAATATAGTAGGTTTTTCTTCACATATAAACGTTAAAACACCGTTATTGTAATCTGCTTTAATGGTTTTAAAATATCCCGTATTATAAAGCGCTTTTATACTTTTGTCTATTTTTTCAATATCGTATGTAGAGTGAGGAGTTGTCTTTATAATAGCATTAGCACTTAGAGGCGAGATATGTATAAGGCCCTTATATTCTATTTTTTCTATGTCCTGGGCAAAAATAAGCATAGGTATTAAGAACATAAATTTTTTCATGATTCCCCTTGTGTTTTTGTAATGCAAAATTATATCGTAAATGTGATATAATTTTTAAAAAAAGAGGTTAAATGGTTTGTGCGGTTGTGGGATTAGGACTGATGGGCGGTAGTTTTGCCCTTGCGACTAAAAATTATTTTCAAAAAATTATAGGAATAGACCATAATAAAAGTCATCAAAAAGAGGCTTTAGCTTTGGGGTTGGTTGATGAAATTTCTTCTTTAAAAGAAGCCTCTATCGTAGCTGATGTTATTGTTTTGGCGATTCCTATCAGAGGAATTATTAACGCTTTAAAGGAACTTTCGGAGTATAATCTTAAGAAAGAGAGCCTGATTATAGATTTTGGTTCTACAAAAGAAACAATTGTAAATGAGTGTCCTAAAAATATAAGAAAAAATCTTGTAGCTTCCCATCCAATGGCCGGTACTGAATATTCTGGTCCTCAGGCTGCTATTGCAGATTTGTATAAAAACAGGGTTATGGTTGTGTGTAATATAGAAGAGAGCGGAGAAAATCAATTAAAAAAAGCTTTTGATATATTTAAACATCTTGAAATGAATATAAAAATTATGGACGCTACAGAACATGACAGACATGCCGCTTTTATTTCTCATATGCCTCATATAGTTTCGTTTTCAATAGCTAATGCGGTTCTTAAACAGGAGGATAAAGAACATATAGTTACTCTTGCAGCCGGTGGATTTAGGGATATGAGCAGACTGGCTAAAAGTAATCCTCATATGTGGAGGGATATTTTTAAAGAGAATAAAAAAAATCTTTTAAATTCCATAGAAGCTTTTAAAAGTGAGCTAAAAAAAGCAGAAGAAATGATAAAAAAAGAAGAGTGGGAGAAGCTTTGCAAATGGATGGAAACAGGAAACGAACTTCATAAAATTATGTAAAAAAATATCTTATTGCGGCAAATCCTACAGCTTTGCTTTTTTTTATTTCTTCTATTTCCTTATCGCCTATAATTCCGCCAAGGGCTATTACTTTAGGGTGCAAGTCGCATATGAAGTTTAACGTTTCTATTCCAAGCCCTCGTCTGTTTTTTGAATTAAACACGGGAGAAAAAGTGATAAAATCGGCTTTTTTTGCTTTTTTTACTTCTTCAATTGAATGAGTGGAAGCTATTACTGTTTTATTTTTAAATTTAGGTATTTTTTCCAATTTTGAGCTTGGAATATGAACTCCGTCAAATAATTCAATTAAGTTTTCTTTTTTTAAAGAATCCAGATTGATAAAAAGTTTTGAATATTTTTTTGCGAAATTTACAAACTCTTTTATCTCTTTTTCATCAAAATACTCTTTATTTCTATAGCATATAAAATCAGGCTTATGTTTTTTTATTGCCTCAAAAGTTTGTTGCAGTGAATATGATGGGTCTGTTATCATATATTTAAGCATATATCATAAATCCTTTTGGGTTATTTTGAGTTTTTTCGTTTATTTTAGTTAAAAGATTCTTAATATAGTTCTCATCGGTAGGTATTTTATTTAATGCCTGTAATATTTTGGGCAGTTCTTTATTGGGAACTTTTAATAACGCTTCTTTAAAAATTCTTTTATCTTCGGAGGATAAATTTTCTAAAATATTTTGTAAAGGACCTTTAGATGTTTGAGAAGTATTAATTTGATTGATAGATGAAATTTGCATAGGACTCCCTTTTTGGGAGTCTTAAGCAATAATTGTGCCAAATTATAGAGATTCTTCTTGACCTGTAACAGCTCCGTAAAGGTATACATATGTAAGTACCATAAATACAAATGCCTGTAAAAAGGCTGAGAATGTAAGCAGTGCGTAACCGGCTAGAGGGAATACCCACGGAGCCAACATTAACAATACCGCTAAAAATAAGTCGTCACCTTTTATGTTACCGAATAACCTGAATGCAAGTGAAATAATTCTTGATAAATGAGAAAGAATTTCAACAGGAAACATTAACGGAGCTAGCCATTTAACAGGACCTGCAAAGTGAGCGATATAATGACCAAGACCTTGGGCTTTTATCCCTTCGTAATGATAATATAAAAATACGATTAAAGCTAATGTAAGAGTTAGGTTTACGTTTCCTGTTGGAGACTCAAATCCCGGAATAATTCCAATTACGTTTCCAAAAAAGATAAAAATAGCTAAACTTCCTGCAAGAGTGAGATATTTTCTTGCTATTTCTTCGTTTGCAACATCTTTTCCTATATATAGGATACCTTGAACTGTCGCCTCCATTACGTTTTGACAACCGCTAGGGACTATTTGTAATTTTCTTGTAGCTAGTTTTGCCACGGTTACGGCTAGTAATGCCGCTAATATGGTGTGGACAATTAACTGGGTATGCTCATTATGCCCTAAAAAACCAAAAAACAACCATAATTCATTCATGGGAATATCCTTTTTGATGAAATTGTATCATATTATTAAGCACAAATTAATAGTGAATTGTGAAAAATTTTAAATATGTTACATATTGATATTCATCTGACCTATTCTGTAAAGTGCAAAATCATATTTTAAAGGGTCATTTTCATCAAATTCTTTTAATTTTTGTGTAAGTTCTATAGCCGTTTGCAAATCGTAAGTTTTTCTTTTTATTAATCCTAATTTGAGAGATACTTTATGGGTATGGGTATCTAAAGGTATGATTAAATCTTTTTTCTCCACTCCTTTCCAAAGGCCTAAATCCAGAGAATCGTCTCTTACCATCCATCTTAAAAACATATTCCATCTTTTATAAGGGCTGACGCCTTTTGTTTTTTGCGGAGGAATTTTACCTATTAAAAACTCATATCCTTTCGAAGGCCTATCTGATAAAAAGTAAATGGTTTTTATTATTTCTCTTATACCGTCAATGGGGTTTTTAGTTTTTTCATAACCTTTTAGAAAAAGTTTATTTAGTGAGTATTTTTCTTTCATTTTTTTTATCGTATTCATAAAATTTTCAACGTCATTTTTTGTCTGAAATCGGTAATAAGCATTGTTTGAATTTAAATTTTTTAAATCTAGGGAGTTTAAAAATTTTAAAATGGCTTTAACGTTTCCATATGCAAAAAGAGCCGCTATAAGAGCGATATATTCATCATTATATTTTTGGGCTATTAAAATAGGGTCAAGTTTTTCTTCGTTTACTTCGTAAATATTGTTCTTAATTAAATTGTCAAGTTTTTCTTTTATATTCATTGTGAGCCTTCTTTTATAAACTTTTGTGATATAATTATAATAAAAAAGGAGAAAATTATGATTATTAGAGGAGATACTAATTTAATTAAAGTATATGATTTAACACCGGTGGTGGATGCAGAATCTTATGATTTAAACGATTCTAAAGAAATTGAAAAATTTAAAGAAAGTGTTGTTAGTTTTTTGGATGCCGGAGAACTTGAAGCAGTTGATTTACCAGATGAGCTGGTAGGGGTTGTGCCGGATGGTGCAGAAATTGAAATAGAAGATAAAACTTATACTTTTGAAGATATTGAATATATAAATAAGACAGTGGATGAGCTTATAAGTGAAAATTTTGAAGAAGGTGATTTAATTTTATTGGTTCAGGCAAGCGGGGAAGGATATTTTGAATATGAGGAAAATCCTCAAATAGATAAACTTAAAATAGGTTATACCGCTTGTGATATAGATGTTCCTGATGAACCGGTATATGATTTTTTCTGTGATTTGATGTTGCCTTATTATGTGTTTGAAGATGGTAAAAAGCTTGAGGCAATAGCGAATAATTTTTATCCTAAAGATTCTATAACGGGAGAAGTATATATTGTAAGGGTAAACGAGGAAGGAGGAAAATATCTCGAAAAAGTATGTGATATAGACCTTTTACATTTTGGGTGGGACTTATTTGAGGATATTATTCAAGTAGATTATGACGAGCCTATTGCTTGATGCCAAATAGAGCATCAAGCATTTGGTTAATTGTAGTAATTACTTTTGCGTTTGCCTGATATCCTCTTTGAAACCTTTCAAGATTTACAAGTTCTTCGTCTATATTTACTCCGGTGAGAGCATAATATTGGTCTGATATATTTTTTAAAAGAGTATCAGAAACTTCTTTATTGTTTTTCGTATTTTCGGTTTCGTTTGCTAGGGCTGATGTGGAAGAGCGGTAAAAGCCGAATATAGTATCTTCAACGGCTTTTCCGTTTTTATAAAATTTGATTTTTTCAAACTGTAATTGCAAAACTTCGTTTGCTACTTCATTATTACCCTCATTTGGAGCTTTATAGGCATGTATTTTGCTTGGATTTTCAGCTAAATCCTGTCTTAAGGAAATAGTAAAAGCATCTTTTCCGTCAAAAAATTTATTAATTCCAAAAGCCCCTCCTATATTTACGCTGTCGTTGTCAAGACCTACATATATATTGTCTTTTTTAGGAGATAGTATAAATTTACCTCCGACTATGGAAGCTTTGAAATAATCGTCAATATCGTTTTGAGAGTTGTTGTCCTGATTGTCGTCTATATTTGGAGTGTTTATTTGGGCTATAATTCCTTCTATAGTCGAATATTTAGGGTCTGTTGAATTCATATCCACATTTATTGTTCTTCTTGCAAGTTCTTTTCCGTCGTTATCATATGCCACTATATCAAAAGAACCGTTTTCTAAAGGTATGGGAAGGTCCGTGGTATTGATTTTGTTAATAGGCAGATATTCTATTTCGTTAAACGCTTTAAAAAGAAGGCTTCCGTCGTCTTTTACCAGAGGATAATTTGATATTGTTCCGTCTCCGTCGGTATCTGTCGGTTTAAATGTGATTTTTCCGTTTTCTATTACGGCTTTTGAATCTACACCGTTGTCTTTAAAAAGTTTATTTATTTCATCGAGAGTGGTTTTTAAACTTTTTGAAGGGTCTACTTTGTAAATCAGTTCTTTTAAATTATTGCCGGTATTGTCGTAAACGTTAAAAATCATATTTCCTTCTCTTATATTGTTTCGTAGGTTTTTATTGAGAATGGATAAGGATAGATTTTCCATTCCCGGAGAAATACTTATAGGTTTATATAAAGGGTCCGTTTGTACGGAAGTTTGAGCGGAATATGAATAAACGGAGTTAACGCTTCTTATTAACCCTTGCGATAGGGCGTTTAGGGATGAAAGTACATCTCCTATACTTCCGTCTGTGGGCCGGTTGTTTTTGTCAAAATTATTACCTCTTATAGCCAGTAATCCTCCTACTTCTCCGGTTGTAATAGAATTGGTGATATTTTCGTAAGTATTGTCTTCTTTTTTTACCGTTATTGAATAGTGTCCATTTTCATTGGTAACTTCAAGTTGATGAAAAGAGTTATTGTTAACTAAAGGGTATCCTCCAAGAGATACTTGGTAATCTTCCGAATAATCTACAGTGTTTTCTCCCTGTGCATCAATTGATTTTATACCCTCTTTAAAGACTTTTACCCCAAGTAATTCTTTTACTCTTTTTTCAAGAGCGTCTCTTTTATCCCTGAGTTCGTTTGCGTGATTTATATTATTTGCCTCATGGGCGGCGATTTTTTTATTCAGGTCGGCAATCTGTTTTAAAATGACGTTTGCTTCTTCTACTTTTGTTTTTATTGTTTCGTCTATGTCTTTTTCTATATCCATCATTTTTCCGGAGAGTGTTTTTATGGAATCGCTTAAGATGTTCGTTTTTGAATCCAAATCTACTTTTACGCTTCCGTCATTCGGATTACTGGCAAATGTCTGCCAGGCGTTAAAAAAGTTTTCAAGGTCTTTATAGATACCGTTATCCGTTACGTCGGGAAAATATGTGGATATTTCCTGAAGGTGTTTTTCCATCGTCGAAAGTTTTGAGTTGTTAGCGGAAGTCGCCGTTAGTCTGTTAAACAAAAACGTATCCGTAATTCTGTAAACGGAACTTATTTTTACACCGATTCCTATATCGCCGGGAATAGTGTGTATAGGGTCTAAAGTTGTGAGAGTAACTCTTTCCCTTACGTAATCCGGATTGGATGAGTTGGATATGTTGTTTGAGGTTACGTCTATTGCGTTTTGATGAGCTTTAAGACCCGTAAGAGCGGTTGATAGGGAAGATGAAATAGCCATTTTAAGCCCTTATATGCAATTGAGAATTGAAATTTGCTCTTTCGTTGTAACTTATTTGTTCTTGATTTTTTATTTGAGAGTTAAGAGCATTGTAAAAATTGGCTACGCTTATAGCCATTTTTGAAAATTTTTTATGCTTTTCATAAAAAATATTTAATTTTTCTCTAAAAAGATTAAAAAGGTTTTCTTCTTCTTTATTAAAAATTTCTTCAACAGGTCTGTTTCTTTGAACCAGTATTTGGTCTATATTTTTTTTTAACTGGTTAAATTTATAAGCTAGTTGTTCTTTTGTTTTAATGTTTTTAAATACTTCTTCGTGATTTGCTTCTTTAATGTTTTTTAAATCTTCATTTGTTATTTCTATTAATTTATTTAAAACGTTAATGGTTTCTTGCAGCGTGTTTATAAGCATATTTACCCCTTTTTAAGGGTAGAAGAATCAAAGAAGAGATTTAGCCATAGCTTTTGCGGTATTTTCTATATCCACTTTATAAGTACCGTTTTCAATTGCTTTTTTGATTTCTTCTACCCTTGATAATTTTTCTGTTTTTTGTGTTTGCGTTTTTGTCTGTTGTTGGGTAGAAGCAACGTTAAGTCCAGGAATTCTGGTTGAGACTTTATTAATCATAGCCGCCTTCTTTTAGTTTATTTTTATTATGGAATTCTACCCAACATTATCGGCATTTTCAAAAAAAACTTAAGTTTTGTCTTTTAAATAATTAAACAGTAATTCCGAATATCCGAAACTCCCGCTTAACTCTTTTGATAAAGCTTCCTGGTACATTGAACGATAAATTTTTTCTCCCGGTGATTGAGGAAAAATTGAGCTTTTTGGATTTAATGCCTCTTTTAGAAAAAAATTCAAAACCTCGCTTTCAAAATCGTTGCATACCTGTTTTAACTTTTTTAACTTTTCAGGGTTTTCCAGGTTTATTCTGTTGTATTGGGATATGGTTATGGTATTCATTGAAAACTCCTTAATTAATAACTACTTTGGCGTTCAGTGCGTTGGATGCTTTTAGATTTTCTATTATCGCTATAATATCCTGAGGTGTTGCTTTTACTTTTTGTAAATTGTTTGTAAGCTCAAGCACACTGGTCTCTTTTTGGATTTTTATGGTAAATTTTCCGTATACTATTACAGTGGGTTTTACCGTTATATTGCTTCCAGCAATTACCGTTCCAGTTCTTTCATCTATCACTATTATATTTTCCTGAGGTACGGAAATATCTATATCTTCTACTTTAGCTAAAAATTCCGGCATAGTCATGTTTTGAGGTTTTTTTAGTTTTACCGTTCTTGGGTCTATGGCTATAGCTACTTGTTGTTTAAAGAAATTGTTTATTGCTTTTTGTGCGTTGATTGCCAGATTAAAATCGCTTTTATTAAGAGATAAAGTGGCGAATCTTTGATGGTATATATCCCATGCGACCGCTCTTTCTACAGTGGCTCCGTTTAAAACTTTTACCGTTGTGGTAAAATGTTTTTGGTTTTTTCCTCCTTTTACGTTAAATCCACCCATGGTAATAGGACCTTGGGCAAGAGCATATATTTTTCCGTTTACGCCTTTTAAAGGAGTAATTAACAATACTCCGCCCTCTAAACTTTTTGCATCTCCTATGGATGAGACGGTAACGTCTATTTTATCTCCTTCCCTTGCAAACGGAGGAAGAGTGGCCGTTACCATAACGGCCGCTACATTTTTGGATTTTATATCTTTAGGGTCAAGTTTTACGTTTACGTTTTTTAAAAGGTTTGAGAGTGTTTGATTGGTGAATTTTGAAGAAGAATCCCCGCTTCCTTTAAGTCCCACTACAAGACCGTAACCTATAAGCTGGTTGCTTCTTACACCTATTATTGAAGAGATATCTTTTATTTTTTCGGCTAAGAGTAAAGAAGCGAATAAAAGTATGATAAGAAAAAATCTCATGCTTTAGCCTTTTTACAAGACTAAAGCAAAAACCGTTCCTAATCTAAATATCTGACTATGAGTTTTCCTTCTTTTTCATAAAAATCATATACTTTTTTTTCACTTTTAAGTCCTTCTATAAAATTTTCGTCAAACGTTTCATATTCTACTATCTTAAATTTTTTTATCGGTTTCATTTTAATAAGAGCGATAATCCATAATAGTCCTATAAAAATAGCAAGTGTTAAAAACGTTTTTAGCATTCCGTGTTTTAGAAAATAACCGGCAACCGCCCCTCCTAAAAAGATACCGAGATATTGAACGGTGTTTGATGTTGAAAGGGCGGTTGCTTTTTGATGGGCGTAAGCCACTTTGCTTACGAAACTTTGCAAAACCGGTTCTAAGAGGTTAAAACCGAAGAAAAATATGATTACTCCCATAACGGCTAATATAGGAGAAGATATGTTTAATCCCGCTAAAAAAAGGATTAATGCGGTTGTTATGGATATTGCGCTTAATATAAACACCAATTTTCCTTTTCCTTTTTTTTCCGCTAGCACGGCTCCTAGAGGAAGAGCAAAAAAGCCGAATATTAAAGCGGGAATATAAACTTTCCAAAGTTCGTTTTTATGCCATTGAAAAACAGAGGTAAAAATTAACGGTATCAGCAAGAAAAAAACACTCATAAGACCTTTTTGCATAAATCCGGAGAAAAAAAGTTTTAAAAGTTCCTTATGTTTTAAAATATCACTTAATTTGGCTTCGGGCATATGATGTTTAATTTTAGGTGCTGGGGGTACTTTTTTTATTACGATAAAAATGGAAACAAGAGCCAGAAAAGCGGTGAGTAAGAATAGTTTATCCACACCGTATTTAGTCCCTAAGGTAGGACCTAAAACCATAGAAATGGCAAAACTTAACGCTATAAACTGACCCATTCTGGCAAACATTTTTGCCCTGGTGTTTTCATCGGATAAATCTGCCATATAGGCTAAAATAACGCCTCCTACGGCTCCGGCACCTTGAAGAAGTCTTCCAAAAATGAGGGTATAAATATTGTCTGCAAAGGCACATACAAGGCTTCCGAGCAACAATAATAAAAGTCCTAGTATCAAAATCGCTTTTTTGTCATATTTATCCGCTAGTTTTCCAAAAGGTATCTGAAGGAATATCTGAGAGAGTGCATATGCCCCTATAGCCACTCCCACGTTGAATTCATTCGCGCCTTGCAGTTTCATAGCATACAGGGCCAATACCGGCATAACTATAAAAAGTCCTAAAAATCTTATTGCCATCAACAAGCTTAAATATATCATGTTTTTCTCCTTATATTTTAAAATATTTTTTTTGTTTGTTTTCAAAATAGACTAGTTTCTCCACTCCCATTTTTTTGAGTTTTTCAGTAGTTTCTTTTAACATAAATCCGACTTGTTCCACTGAATGTGCGTCACTTGAGGTAGTGAGGTCTATATTTTCTTCTAAAAGCATTTCCAGAATTTCGTCCCCGGGATAAAGTTCTTTTACCGGTTTTCTGAGTCCCGCCGTATTTACTTCCACCGCTAAGCCTGCTTTTTTTATCGCTTTAACGGCATTTTTGGCCAAATCTTTTATAGGTGTTTTGGGTTTGTGACCGAATACCTTTATTAAGTCCATATGTCCTATTATATTAAAAATTTTTGAATTTGCAAGTTTTTCAATATGGTGAAAATATTCTTTATAGATATCTTCAACGTCTCTTTTATCCCACTCTTTTATAAATTCAGGATTGTCAAACCCCCAGTTATCCAAAAAGTGAACGCTTCCTATAAGGTAATCCACCGGAGCGTTTATAACTCTTTTGTCGAGGTATTTAACAGGTGTAAAATCTACTTCGTATCCTATTAATAT
Source organism: Caminibacter sp. (assembly GCF_053999135.1). Classification (NCBI taxonomy): domain Bacteria; kingdom Pseudomonadati; phylum Campylobacterota; class Epsilonproteobacteria; order Nautiliales; family Nautiliaceae; genus Caminibacter; species Caminibacter sp. The sequence continues at coordinate 14,792 of NZ_JBMXVQ010000008.1, read as the reverse complement.
TTTGATTTCTTTATATTGTTTTTGAAGTTTTCTTATTTTTTGTTCATAAGATTGCATATCGTTAAAATCCATACGGTATTGTTTATCAAATTCCATGGGTGCATGGTCGGCAAAACCGTATATTTTTATCCCTTTTTTTATAGCTTGTTGAATATATTCTTCAGGCTCCCCTTTTGCATGGTTACATAAAGGGGTTTGATTATGAATATCAATCATTTTTTTGCCTTTTTGGGTGAAATTATATATAATAATTCCAAAAAAGGGTGGCTATGACTCAAGAAGAACTAGACGCGTTAATGGAAGGCGATGTTGATATCGACGCTTTAGCCGAAGAAGCGGTAGGGGAAGAGAGTGCGAAAGAAGAGGATTCTTCTGAACATAAAGACGAAGTATATCCGCCTCCGGCCGACGATAAACACAAGGTGGTGGCCCAGCTTGACGAAGTTACAAAAGAATCAGAAGAAAAAGCCATACAGATTTTGGATATTATGGACGAAATTTCCGTAGCCGTAAGTGAAGCCAGCAGCGATTTGCAGGATGTTTTAAATTTTTTAAATCATGAAAAAGAACTTTTCGGAAAGCTTCACAAAAAATTTCCTCATATCAAAACATTTGAAAAAGAGCTTGAGGAAATAGATAAAATGATAGAAAAAGTTCAAAAAGCGATAGAAGCAAACGAAGCCACCCAAGAAAAAATTATGATGGCTATGGATATTATGCAGTATCAGGATATCCATCGTCAGAAAATTGAAAGAGTTATAAATATTATGAGGGCACTTATTAAATATATGAACAAACTTTTCGAAGGCAAGATGGAAGACGAAGAGAGAGTAAAAAGCGCTTCTCATATTCACGGAGACGCCGGAGAGACTATCAGTGAAGAAGAGATAGAAGCGATGCTTGAACAGTTTGGAGTATAATATTATGAAAAAACCTGAACTTTTAGCTCCCGCCGGAGATTTTGAAAAGCTTAAAATAGCGGTTAAATACGGAGCCGATGCGGTATATGCGGGAGTTAGTCATTTTTCTCTGCGTTGTCACAGCGGCAAGGAATTTGATTATGAAACGTTTAAAAAAGCCGTTGATTACGCTCATAAAAAAGGGGTTAAGGTTTATGCCACCGTTAATTCTTTTCCTTTTGAAAATCAACTTCCGCTAGTAGAATCCCATATAAAAAAATTGAAAGAAATCGGTGTTGACGCTATGATAATATCTACTTTAGGGGTTATAGCAAAAGCCAAAGAAATAGCCCCTGAGATAGATATTCATCTCTCCACCCAGGCAAACGCCCTTAATTCATGGGATTATAAAGCTTACAGGGATTTCGGGGTAAAAAGAATTATAGCGGCCCGTGAGAGCAGTTTAAAAGATTTGATAAAAATAAAAGAAAAAGTTCCCGATGTTGAAATAGAAATTTTTGTTCATGGGGCCATGTGTTTTGCCTACAGCGGCAGGTGTCTTTTAAGTGCGGTGCAATTTGGAAGAAACCCAAACAAAGGAAGCTGTGCAAACGACTGCAGATATCCTTATGTTCTATATGCTCAAAATCCTGAAACCGGAACAGTTTTTAAAATGGAAGAATATCAGGACGGAACTTATATTATGAACGCAAAAGATTTGTGTCTTATTAAACATATTCCGGAAATTCTTAAGGCGGGGGTTATAGACAGTTTAAAAATAGAAGGACGTACGAAAGCCCCTTATTATGTTGCAGTCGTTACAAAAGCTTATAGGGATGCTATTGACGAATATTTAACAACGGGTAAATGTGAATGCGATAAATATTATCAAGAAATTTTGACTACTAAAAACAGAGGTTTAACGGATGCATATCTTATTAAAAGACCTTATGAAAGAGACGATACCCAAAATCTTGAAACTTCTTTAACTCATGGTGAATGGCAGGTTAGCGGTATTGTAAATGAGGATGAAGAGAGTTTTATGTGTAAATATAAAACTTATCCGGGCGATGAGGTGGAAATTTTGATTCCAAAAGGCACTACTGTAACCCCTTGTGAAAACGATATCGGAAAAATTTATAAAAAAGACGGAAAATGGTATTTGAAATTTTATAAGATAATTACTAAAAGCGGAAAGGAATTAAAAAGCGTTCATAGCGGTAATCAAAACCCTATAATGCTTCCTTGTAGATTGCCTTATTTGACATTTTTGAGAAAAAAAGTAAAATTTAGTCCTAACGGCGTATAAAAGGAGATATTATGAGATTTGTAAGTGTATTAATGGGAAGTAAAAGCGATTATGAAATTATGAGAGAAGCGGTAAAAATTTTTGAAAAGTTTCAAATTCCTTATGAGCTGATTATAACATCTGCTCATAGGACTCCTGATAGAACTCATTTATATGTAAAAGAAGCTGAAGAAAGAGGTTGTAAAGTGTTTATATGCGGTGCCGGAATGGCTGCGCATTTAGCGGGGGTAGTGGCTTCTCTTACTACAAGACCGGTTATAGGAGTCCCAATGCCAACAGGTATGATGGACGGACTGGACGCTCTTTTAAGTACCGTTCAAATGCCAGGAGGTATGCCTGTGGCTACGGTAGCGGTGGGGAAAGCGGGAGCTAAGAATGCGGCGTATCTGGCTCTTCAGATTTTGGCCAACAGCGATGATGAGTTAAAAGCTAAACTTGAAGAGGATAGAATAGCTCAGGCTAAAAAAGTGGAGCTTGATTCAAAAGAAGTTGAGGTAAGACTCGATTGATGCAGACGTGGTTAAGTATTTCTGAATTTTCCAAATTAACAGGTAAAACAAAAAAAGAGATTATAAAGCTGTGTAAAGAAAAACAATTAAAATGCAAAAAACAGGATGATGAAGTTTTTATAGAAGTTGAGTCTATGGCAAAAGCTTTGGTGCCTTTGCCAGAACTTGAGATAATAGAAAAAGAAAACTCTATAGCCGAGCGTACGATAGGTATGCTTTTAACTCTTCATGAAAAAGTGTTGATGAGTAAAGATGAAACCATTGATGCGTTAAAAGAGGAAAATAAGTTTTTAAAAGAATCTATATATTCTCTTCAGGAAGCTTATGAAGAACAGAAAAAAACTATTGAAAGGCTTCAGCGACAGCTTGAAATATGTCAGGATGAACTTGAATTTTGCAGAAGAAAATATAAGCTGATGTGGGGGCAGGTGTTAAAAAGAGAAGAAGAAAAAAACAATAATCAAAAGGAGGAGAAATGAGCCAAAAAAGAGTTGTGCTTTTTACAGCTCCTGGATGCGTGTGGTGCACGAGGGCTGAGCAATTTTTTAGAAAAAATAAAGTAAAATACAAAAAAATAGATATAAGCAAAGACACTAAAGCTGCAAAAGACTGTGAGAGACACGGATGCAGGGGAGTGCCTGTAATACTTATCGGCAGCAGATGGATTTGCGGTTTTAACGAACCTGTGATTAAAAAGGAGCTTGGGATTAAATGAATATAGCAAGAGAGTGTTATCTTTGTATTTATCGGCAAGTTTTTAAGCTTGCCGATAAGTTTTGTAAAGATGAAAAGTGTGCAAGCAAGATTTTAAGAGAGGGGGCAAGGATTCTTAGCAAGTATGATATAGATGTAACCCCTCCGGAAGTTGCAAGAGAAGAGTATGGTAAAATAAGTGAAATTTTAGGGATTGAAGATTTGTTTGAAAAAGAGAAAAAAGAGTCCATAAAAGAGGCTTTGAAATTTAAACCCTTTCTTAAATTAAAACTTCTTGAATCAGATAATCCTTTATATGATGCGTGTAAGATTGCAGTTGCTGGGAATGTAATTGACCTTGGAGTTCATCAGAGTTATAATTTAAAAGAGGAACTTGATAAGATTTTTGAGATTGAGTTTAAAAGAAATGATTTTGATGAGTTTGAGTTAAGAGTTGAGGATAGTGAGAGTATCTGTTATTTAGCAGATAATGCCGGGGAGAATATTTTTGATGAGTTGTTGATTGAAGAGATTAAAAATATTAACCCGGATGTTAAGGTTTATTATGTTGTAAGAGGCAAGTTTGTTATTAACGATGTGACAATTAAGGATTTAATAGGGCTTGAAATTTTTGAATTGGCTGAGGTTGTTGACAGCGGTGTAGATACTCCCGGGTTTCACTTGAAGTTTGCCAACGACATTTCAAGAGAGATTTTTTATAACTCCGATATGGTAATAAGCAAAGGAATGGGTAATTTTGAGTGTCTTTTTGATGAGTGCGGCAGGAAAGTATTTTATCTTTTTAAAGTAAAATGCGAAGTGGTTGCACGTGCAAGCGGTGCTGAGGTTGGAGATTATATGCTTTTTAAAGGCGAGAAATGAGACTATATTTAAAAAATATTGGAATGATAAAAGAAGCTGATGTAAAGCTTGATGGTTTAACAGTAATTGCCGGGGAAAATGATACTGGTAAAAGCACTATAGGTAAAGTAGTGTTTTCTTTAGTAAAGGGAATTCAAAAGTATGAAGAAAGTCTTGAGAGTAAATATAGAAAAGAAATTATACGTTATTTAGATAATTTTTATGCAAGATATCATATAAAAATAGAAAAAAGTAAGAATGGTTTTTTATTTTTTCCTCCAATTTTTACAGATAATATACTAAAAATTAGAAAAAATAATAAAGAAAACTTTGATAAATTTATAAAAAATTATATTAAGTTAGTGAATCAAATTGACAATTCTGAAATGTTGAAAGATTTTAAATTATTAATTGCAAAAATAAAAGAAACTTTTAAAGATAACGATTTAAAAATATTACAAGAAGAAGCTTTAAGAAGAGCGTTTTTTTCTGAGTTTAGAAATCAGCTTGTATCAAAAAAAGAAGGGATTATAAAAATATATGAAGGAAAAGAAAAAAAAATAGAAATAGAAATTAATAAAAATGGAATTAAACTAGAAAATTCATTAGATATTAATTTAGATGATGTTACTTTGATTGAAACTCCAATAATATTAAATTTTAGTGATATGATACAAAGAGCAAAATCTCATTTTGAAGAAGAAGAATTAAATAAAACATTGATTAGATTAGAATCAGATGTTGTTTATCATTCTAAAGATTTAATCAATAAATTGACTAATGCTGCTAAATATGGGGAATATAAAATTGAAGAAAAATTATTATCATATTTAAAGTTTGATTTTAAATACAATGATGTAACAAGTGAATTTGTTTATGTTAAGAATAATAAAGAATTTAGTAGTATTAATGTTGCAGATGGTATTAAAAGTTTTGGAATTATTAAATTACTTTTAAAAGGGAGCTATATTAAAGAAAATACTCTTTTGATAATTGACGAACCAGAAGTTCATCTTCATCCTAAATGGCAAATAGAATATGCTAAGTTAATAATTGAGTTAGTAAAAAAAGATATAAAAGTTTTAATTACTAGTCATTCTCCTTTTTTTATTGATGCGATTGATAAGTTATCTTATGATATTAAAAGAAATTATTATTTTGCAGAAAATGGAATTATAAAAAAAGATAATGATTTAAAATTGATGTATGAAAAATTAAATGTAGCAATTGATGAATTAGAAAATTTAGAGATAGAAGAAATGTTTTTTAAGGCGAAAAATTGAAAATAGATGTTTTAAAAAATATTAGTGATGGTTTATGTGATAGCGAATATGAATTAGTAGATTTTGATAAAGAGGATGATAATTATGCTACAGTAGATGGATTATTGGTAGATAACAATAACTGTATGTTTATAGAATTTAAAGATTTACATTATGTAAGTTTATTAGACTGGTTAAAAAATAAATGTCTTTGTAAAGAAACTGGAATTAGCTATGTTAAACCGATAAAATGTCATAAAGAAAATATTTTATTAAAAGGATATGAGTCATTTTTATTATATAGAAGTGAAATAAAAAATAAAAAAGTTTGGTTTATTTTTGTATATTCCCATTATGAGAGTAGGAAAAATGATAAAGAATTTAAAGCTTATTTTAAAAGAAATATTTTAAAAAGGTTAGAAATTATATATGATGAAGTTAGAATAATAAAATGTGATAAATTTTTAAATTTCATTGAAAAAATAAAAGGAGAAAAATAATGTATTTTAGCGATTTGCTTTTAAAACTTCAGGAATTTTGGAAAAATAAAGGTTGCAATATAGTAATGCCTTATGATTTTCCAAGCGGGGCCGGGACGTTTCATCCGGCAACTCTGCTTAGAAGTCTTGAGAAGGGTCCTTGGAATGTAGCGTATGTGGCGCCAAGCCGCCGCCCGACTGACGGAAGATACGGCGAAAATCCAAACCGTCTTGGAAGTTATTATCAGTTTCAGGTAATTATGAAGCCAAGCCCCGATAATATTCAGGAGATGTATCTTGAGAGTCTTGAATATCTGGGGCTAAATTTAAAAGAACACGATGTAAGGTTTGTAGAGGATAACTGGGAGAGCCCTACTCTTGGAGCATGGGGTCTTGGATGGGAAGTTTGGCTTGACGGTATGGAAGTTACCCAGTTTACATATTTTCAGCAGGTAGGAGGGCTTAAAACATTTCCGGTGCCTGTTGAAATTACGTACGGGACTGAGAGACTTGCTATGTATCTTCAGGGTGTGGATAACGTATACGATATTAAATGGAACGAAAACACAACTTACGGGGATATGCATAAAAGAAGCGAATTTGAGTTTTCTAAATACAATTTTGAAGTAGCAAATGTTGATATGTTGTTTAGATGGTTTGAAGATTCAAGGAATGAAGCTAAAAGATGTCTTGAAGCAAATCTACCTCTTCCTGCATATGATTATACTATTTTTGCAAGTCATATATTTAACGTGCTTGATGCCAGAAAAGCTATATCGCAAACGGAGAGACAAAATTACATTTTAAAAATACGAGAACTTGCAAAAGGTGTTGCCGAAGCCTATGTTGGAATTGAGAATTGAGAATGGAGAATTAAAAATTATGAAATTAAAAAAAATATACGATTTTTTAAACGAAATAAGCCCTTTTGAGCTGCAGGAAGAGTGGGATAACAGTGGAGTAAATATAGGCGATTTTGATAAAGAGATAAAAAAAATTTATCTTTCGTTGGATATTGATGACGGTGTTGTAGAAGAAGTTGAAGAAGGTTCTTTGCTTATTACCCATCATCCTTTGATTTTTAAAGGAATAAAAAAAGTAATTCCAAATAGGTTTTCTACTAAATATTTAATTAGACTTATAAAAAAAGATGTTTCTTTAATAGCTATGCATACAAATTTTGATAAAACGCATTTAAATACTTATTTTGTTGAAAAAGTTTTGGGTTTAAGCGGCGAAAAAGATGATTTTATCTTTTACAGTGATATTTTTATGGATTTTGACGAACTTGTTACAATGATAAAAGAAAAAATGAACCTAGATATTTTAAGGGTTGTTAAAGCAAATGATTTTGTAAAAAGGATAGCTGTTACCACAGGTTCTGGAATGGGACTTTTGGATGTTATTAAAGCTGATTGTTTTTTAACAGGAGACATTAAGTACCATGAAGCCCTTGATGCAAAATCAAGAGGGATTTCATTAATAGATATAGGTCATTATGACAGCGAAAAATATTTTACCGACGCTCTTTATGAAGAGATTAAAGACCTTAATATAGAAATTGTGAAGATAAATTCTAAAAACCCGTTTACGTTTATTTGATATAATTTCAATAAAAAAAAGGCAGATACATGAATAAATTCTTAAAAGAGCTTATTGAGCTTAACAGACTTGAAAGAAAATTAAAAGAACTTGAGCCGGTTGAAGCGAATATTAAAGCGCCTTTAATTAAACTTGAAAATCAAAAGAAATCTCTTGAAGAAAGACTTGAAAAGCTTGAAGAGGAGATAAAAAATATTAAAGTTAAAAAAAGTAAAAATGAGCTGTTGATTTCCGAACTTAAAGATAAACTGAAAGATATCGAAGAAAAACAGGCTAAAGTAAAAACGGAAAAAGAGTTTAAAGCTCTTCAGATAGAAGAAGAACTGGCCCGTGAACAGATAGAAGCCGCAAATGATGAAATTGCAAGATTTGAAAAAATCTTGGAACAAAAAGAGGAAGAAAAAGAAAATCTGTTAAAAGAAATAGAAAAGATAGATGCCGATATTACTATTACTAAAATGGATGTGGATAAAAAACTTGAAGTTGTTGAAGCACAAAAACAGGAAATTTATAAAAAAAGAGAAGAGCTTATTAAAGAAATGAATCCTCAAATTTACAGATTTTATGAAAAAATTAAAAGATGGGCGGGAATCAGTGCTGTTACTCCTATAAAAAAACAGGCATGTACGGGATGTAATATGAAAATAAACGATAAAATTTACAGCGAGGTTATAAAAGGCGAGGAGATAGTTACCTGTCCTCACTGTGGAAGAGTTCTTTTTGTAGAAGATGAAGAGATAAATGAAAAGTGAAAGATAAATTTTTCTTTATAATTTATTTTTTATTTGCTTTTTGTATTTATATAATCTCTCTTCCTTTTCTTTTTTTTCTTATTTTTAAAAAAAAATATAGAAAATCGATTCCCGCAAGATTTTTTCTTTATAAAAATCCTCCGTTTAATAAAAAAAATTATTGGTTTCACAGTTGTTCGCTTGGAGAAACAAAAGCGTTAAAACCTATTGTGGAAAAACTTGAAGATGTCAATATTAGTGTAATAACCTATACAGGTTATAAAGAAGCGTTGAAATACAAAAATGCGAAAGTCAGGTTTTTGCCTTATGAGATATTTTTACCTTTTTGGATAAGGCCCTGTAAAACCTTAGTTGTTATGGAAGCTGAACTTTGGTATTTTCTTTTTTATTTCTCAAAAAAAAGATGTAATAAAACTGTTTTATTAAACGCTAGAATAAGTGAAAAAAGTTATCCTAAATATTTAAAGTTTAAATGGTTTTATAAAAAAATTTTTGAAAATATAGATGTGGTGTTGGCTCAAAGTGAAACAGATAAAAAAAGGCTTGAAAGTATCGGAGCGAAAAACGTAACGGTAGCGGGGAATATAAAAACCTTTTTTTATCCGAATATTAAAGTTAAATATATAAAACAAAAACCTCTTTTAGTACTAGCCTCTACTCACAAAAATGAAGAAGAGATGATTTTAAATAACTTAAATTTAGGAGAATATCAGATTGTGGTCGTACCTAGGCATCCTGAGAGATTTAAAGAAGTTTTTGAAATTATGAAAAAATTCGGGAATGTTAAGAAAGTATCTGATTTAAAAGAAAACAATAAAAATATAAAACTTGAAGGGGATTTAATATTAATGGATAAAATGGGTGAGCTTATAAATTTATACGCCGTTGCCGATAAGGTGATTTTGGGAGGAAGTTTTGTTGATAACGTAGGCGGACATAATCCTGTTGAGGCTGCTTTTTTTAATGTCCCTATAATTAGCGGTAAATATATTTTCAATCAAAAAGCTTTATATAGCGAAGTTGAAAATATTGTTATTTCCGATGTTAATGATATAAAAACAGCTCTTTTAAAAGCTAAACCAACTTACATTAAAAACAGAACAGATATTAATAAAGTTTTAAAAGTTATTAAGGATGAAAAATGATTTATAAAATAGATAATGAATATATAACACTGAAAATCAAAGCTCAACCTAATTCTTCAAAAAATAAAATTGCCGGTGTGTATGGAGATGCTATTAAGATTAATATAAAAGCACCTGCCGTAGAAGGTGCCGCTAATAAGGAGTTGATAAAATTTTTGTCTAAAGAGTTCAAAATTCCAAAAAGAGATATAATAATAAAAGGCGAAACAAGTAAAAATAAACAGGTGATTTTGCCAAAAAGCGAAAAATTTTTGAATTTTTTAAAGGAAATTGATGACCAATCAGGAGATAGCTAAAATTTTTTCAAAAACAGCAGACCTTTTAGAAATAAAAGGAGAGTATCCTTTTAAGGTAAGAGCTTACAGAAACGCCGCAAGAATTATAGAAAATTCAAGTAAGGATTTTAATAAACTTGTAAAAGAAGGGTTTGATTTAACAAGACTTCCGGGAATTGGTAAAGATTTAAGCGAATATATCAAGGAGATAGTAACAACCGGAAAATTTCACAAGCTTGAAGAACTTCAAAAAGAGATACCTTCAGGTCTTATAGAAATGCTAAGCATTGAAGGTTTGGGGCCTAAACGGGTAAAACAGATTTATGACGCTTTTGGGGTTACATCTTTAGAAGAACTTAAAAAATACGCTCAAAGCGGGGAGCTTGCCAAACTTCCGGGGTTTGGCCCTAAATTGATAGAAAAAATATTAAAAGGTGTAAAACAGCTTAAGAAAGCCGGAATACGTTTTTTATGGGCTGAGGTAGAGGAAATTGCGGAAGAGATTAGAGGATATCTTTTGGATTTTGAAGGGGTGGAAATTGTAGAAATAGCCGGAAGTTACAGAAGAAAAAAGGAAACTGTCGGAGATTTGGATATTTTGGTAGTTGCAAAAGATTATCCTAAGGTTAGCGAATATTTTATAAAATTTCCAAAAGTAAAAGAGGTTCATTCCGCAGGTCTTACCCGTTCAACAGTTTTTTTGGAAAATTCTTTGCAAGTGGATTTAAGGGCTGTTGCCAAAGAAAGTTATGGAGCGGCTCTTCATTATTTTACGGGGAGTAAAGCTCATAATATAGAAATCAGAAAAATAGCTATTGAAAAAGGATTGAAAGTAAACGAATACGGTGTTTATAAAGAGGATAAAAAAATAGCCGGAGCTACAGAAGAAGAAGTGTACGAGGCTGTGGGATTATGTTATATAGAGCCCGAACTTAGAGAAAATAGGGGAGAAATTGAGGCTTGTTTGCAAAAAAAACTTCCTAAACTTATAGAATATAGGGATTTAAAAGGGGATTTGCATATTCATACGATTTACAGTGACGGAATTGATACGATTGAAAATATGGTTATAAAAGCTTTAGAATTAGGGTATGAGTATATAGCTATAACAGACCATTCTAAAAGATTAAAAGTGGCTAATGGAATGGATGAAAAAAAACTTTTGCAACAGATAGAGGAAATTGAAAAGTTACAGAAAAAGTATTCTCAAATAAAAATATTAAAAGGAGCGGAGGTAGATATATTGGAAGATGGCAGTCTGGATTTCGAAGATGAAATTTTAAACAGGCTTGATATAGTTGTAGGGGCCATTCATTATAAATTTACAGGCGACCAGACAGAAAGACTTTTAAAGGCTCTTGATAAAATAAACATATTAGCACATCCTTTAAACAGAATTATCAATAAAAGGAATGAAATAAAAGCCGACTGGGAAAAAATATTTAAAAAAGCGGCAAAACTAAATGTAGCTATTGAAATTAATTCCCAGCCTGACAGACTTGATTTATCGGATACTTATATAAAAATGGCTAAAGATATAGGTTGTAAATTTGTTATAAATTCGGATGCCCATAATGTTAACATGCTTCAATTTGTAAAATACGGTATAAATCAGGCAAGGAGGGGATGGGCCCAAAAAGAAGATGTTGTTAATACTTATTCTTTAAAAAATTTGTTAAATTTTTTTTCAAAATCTTTTTGAAACAAAAAAATTTCTTTTTGAATAATATGGGCTAGTTTAGGAATGTCTTTTGAGTCTATTTTATGGGATAAAATATAAAGATTATTTAAAATGTGAGAGAGAGAACCCCTAAGAAGCGTATGTTCTCTTGGGTAATATTTTTGCATCGTATCTATTGCATCATCTATGAAATCTATAAGACCAGTTAATTCTTTATAGTTTTTTACTTTTTTTTTGAGTGTTTGTTTTACGGGATTTAAAATTTTTCTTAAGTTTAAAGGTTTTATATTTAAATTTGTTTTTTCAAAACACTGGATAATTTTTTTTATGTATTTTTTTTTGTCTGTGTCGGGTAGTATTTTATCTTTAATATTTAAGGGTATTGAGCCTTCTATATAAGCCCCGTCGCTTAAATTATATACTTTTAAGTTTAATTTTTCTAACATTTTTTCTATATTGTATTTTGAAGTTAATAAGAGAGAATCGGTATATATGTCGTCAATGAAGTTTCCTTTTATTTTTATACCCTCTTTGGCAATGTCGTCCGTTTGGTCGTAAAAGCTGTTTTTTGAATGTTTTTTATCTCCGATTCTAAACCCTAGGTCCATGCCGCATAAATAAATTTCTTTAGTGAAGTTTGCCGCAAATGCAAATCCCGCGTTTCCCACAATAGGAGAAGAACCGGTTAAAATATGATGTTCAGACAGACTAAAAGCCTCTCTTGTATACATTAAAGGGTGTTTTGCCATTTTAAACACTTCCGGATTTACAACATTCGCTCCTACGAAATATCCGTTGTAGTTTGGAAGAATATCTTTTAAAACATCTTTTAATATGTCTATTCTTTCTTGTTCGATATGAAAATCACTCTCAATTCCTGCTTTTAAAAGAGGTTTTATGGCTGTTCCTACCGATATTATAATCATAGCATCTTTATTTTTTTTAATAAAATCTATATTTTGTTCAAGACTTTTTCCGTTTGCCACTATGCAAAAAGGGATGTTTATATTCTCTTTTTTGCTAAGCAGGGGATATTTGTTTAAGTTTTCTAAATGGTTTTTAACTCCTTTTATTTCATCTTCGTATGTTCCCCATCCCCTGAGTTTTGCATTTCTTATTTCTTCGAATTTATTTTTAGCGTCTTTTATCAGAGGATGGTCGTATGTGGTTAAAGTGAGGTTCATAAAACTTGAAGTGATTTTTCTCTCATAATAAAATTTTTCTATAGCGAAATAATCAAGCGTTCCGTTTACCCATAAAAAAAACCTGTCTTGCAGTTTTTCATATATTTTCGGATAATCTACGAAATATAAACTTATAGCGAAAAATTCCGGATTTGGCTCGTAAACGAAAAGAGATTGAAACTCAAAATTATCTACTAAAATATCCAGATGTTTTCCTGCTAAAAGACCGAATATTGCAGTAGTAGGTAAAAAATTTTTATCAAAATAAAAACCGTGATGAGTGTATTCTTTTAGTGTTTTGGCTTTGGTGATGAGTTTATTGATGATTTTACCCGTTATAAAAAATTTTTTTTCCCATATTACCGGATTAATATAAAAAAACTTTTTTTCCCATAATTTATTGTGTGTTGGATAAAGGGCAAATTTTTTAGAATCTTCTTCAATAGAAGAAGGGTAAAGTTTATTACCGTTTTTATCTATGATATTGTCATTTTTTATTAAAAAATTCCTTGTTTTTATGTTTTTTATAAGCTCGTAATAATGGGGAAGTTCGTTATAAAAAAATTTAATGTTTTTTTCGAAAAGTTCGTTCATGGAAAAGCTCCGCTAAAAATCAAAAGATTTTTAGCGAATTATATCAATTATTGTTTTAATTGTAGAAGCGTATTTAACATCTGGTCGGATGTGGTTATTGTTTTAGAGTTTGCCTGGAAACCTCTTTGAATTACTATAAGCTGTGTTAAACTTCTGCTAAGATCCACGTTACTCATTTCAAGTGAACTTGGATTAATAGTTCCCCTTCCTCCTGTTCCGGCTGCGCCTATAATAGGATCTCCTGAGTTTGCACTTGAGCTAAATAGTGTATTACCCTCTTTTACCAATCCCATGTTGTTTGTAAATTTAGCAAGTGCTACTTGTGCTAAAGGTTTGCTAATGCCGTTTGTAAAAACCCCTATTATTGTTCCTGTTTGGTCTACTACCAGCTGATTTAAATCGCCTCCGGCATATCCGTCTTGGGAAATACCCGAGGTGGTGCTTGGTGATTCAAAGGATGTAAGTCCGTCAAACGCTCCAACTGTTCCGAAATTTAAATGTATTTTCAGAGGAGATTCCGCTCCGTTTTTAGGGTTTATATTTAATTGGTTAGGATTTACCGAAGCTATACTTCCGTCTGAATTGAATTTTACATCTCCAAAGCTAGGATACATAATTTCCGCAGGTTTAGGTATGTCCGCATACCATTTCCATTCGGACAAATCTTCCGCGTTTGTAGCCGTATGGGATTTCCTAAAATGAAGAGATAAAGTATGTTTGCTGCCAAGTGAATCGTAAACCTCAATACTTGTTGTATGTGTTGCGGCGTTCATTTCATTGGATGAAATAGTGGAATTTGCAGCTATTAATCCGCTTAAAGGAGACATAATTTCGGTAAATAACTGATTGTCTTTTTGTTCCGGATAACCTTTTACATTGGTGGTAAATGATGATGGCGAAGTGTTTTTTATTTTTATTTTTCCGTCTTCAATATATGCTATACCGGATATGTTGTTTTTGGAATTTGCCGGGTCTCCCGCGTCGTCAATCGCCATTTGCCAGATATTTGCCAAATCTTGAATATTATTAAAATAATAAACGTCGTTTTTTCTAAATTCTTTTGTTTCACTACTATTACCGTTTAATCCTTGAAAAATTTTTTCAAGCCTACCCTGAGGAGTATTGGAGTCGTTATAAGGGTCTGAGTTTGTGTCATTTTCGGTTATATTTACTTTTGTTATTTTATCACCGTTTTTTTCAATTATTTTTCCGTCTTTAAATTCTACCTGATCATCAATGCCATTTTGGTCAAAATATGTATTTAATGCACAGCATAAATCGTCTATTGTTTGAAAATCTTTTCCGTATTCAAAAGTTTTATTATTTCCATCTATGGTGAATGTAATTTTATCTCCGATATTCATATAAGCTGAGGTATTATTACTGTCATATGTCCAATGAAGCCCTTCAAGTGAATCCGATTTTGTAATATCTCCGTCTTTTTGATATGTGGCGGAAGTCGCTCCACAGGTGCCGGCGTTTGAAATAGGCTCGGATGTATATACGAATTTTCTGTTTTCTCCTAATCCTTCGATACTTGCTTCAAT
>NZ_JBMXVQ010000007.1:0-2747 GCF_053999135.1 Caminibacter sp. | reverse complement strand
TCATGAATTTAATGAAACATCAAATAATTGAATTTTTAAAAACAGCACTTAACGAGGATATCGGAAGAGGAGATTTAGCCCGTGAGCTCTTAAAAGGCTCAACAACTGCCAAAATTATCTCTAAAAGTGAAGGGATAATAGCCGGACTTGAATATATAAAACATTTCAGTGAAATAGCGGATGTAAAATTTGATTTTCATTTTGAAGACTCAAGCGAATACAAAAAAGGTGATGTAATTTTTGAAATATACGGAGATGTAAGAGACTTACTCTCAATTGAACGTACCATGTTAAATATCCTCCAACACGCAAGCGGTATCGCTTCAAACGCGTATGAATTCGTCAAAAAAATAAAAAATAAAATAAAAATTCTTGATACCAGAAAAACAAGACCAGGCCTTAGAGTATTTGAAAAATATGCCGCAAAATGTGGAGGAGTTACCAATCACCGCTTAGGACTTGATGATTGTCTTATGCTAAAAGACACACATCTGGCAAACTTCAAATCCATTACAGAAGCGATTCATATTGCCAAAGAGTCAATACCTTTTACTATAAAAATCGAAGTGGAATGCGAAAGTGTTAATATGGCGATAGAAGCTATGGAAGCCGGGGCTGATATAGTAATGTGCGACAATATGAATTATGAGGATATTAAAAAAGTTGTTGATATCAGAAATAAAAACTACCCTCACATATTTTTAGAAGCCAGTGGTAATGTAACTCTTGATAATATTGAAGAATATATTAAAACAGGGATTGATGCTATAAGCAGCGGGGCTATTATCCATCAGGCTACTTTTAAAGATTTCTCTATGAAAATGAAAGGAGGCAGCCATAATAATTGAAGATAAAGAGTTCGAATTTGGCCACTTTTTGGGTATAAAACCAGTTGAAGATTTTAAAAAATATATAAAAGATAAATTTAATCATGATTTAGCCCCTTGGGATTTTGTAGTAACAAAAGATGAAGTCAGGGATTTGGCATATTGTTATAACCCTTATAAAGGAATTGAAAGAATAGATAATATTCCCGAAACCAGCAAACTTAGAATAAAAAATGCAAAAATATTTGAACCTCTTGATATTTACCAAAAGTGTGCTATATATGCTATGGTAAATTCCCCTGCTACTCTTTTAACAGGGCGTTTTGGAAGCGGAAAAACACTTTTGGCAACGGCTACGGCTTTAGCCCTTACAAATAAAAAAATATTCATTACCCGCCCACCTATAGGTATCAGCAGCGATTACGACATAGGATTTTTACCGGGAAGCAAAGATGAAAAAATGCTTGAGTGGGCGGGAGGTTTTTTGAGTGCTTTAAATTATCTTTACCGTGGACAAAAAGGCGAAAACTACGATTCCATAAAAAGCAGATTATTTTTTGAAAAATTTGAAATAATTCCTCTTAATATGATTCAGGGAGTTTCTATTTTAGAAGATGAAATTTTAATAGTAGATGAAGTCCAACTGGTTACCAGAGAATATATGAGTATGATACTATCGCGTATGAGCGAAGGCAGTAAACTGTTTTTACTAGGAGATATCCATCAAACTTACTCTACAATACAAAAACAAGATAGCGGTCTATTTAGACTTCAGCAGGTACTGCCTCACGAAGCACTTGCCTGGGTGGATTTAAAAAACATTTACAGAAATAAATTAACGGAAATTGCAATTAAATTATTAGAGTGAGGGATTATCCCTCTTTTTGTTTTTTATATTCGATTACTGCTTTATATACTTCGTCTTTAATATGGAGCTTTTCTTTTTTTAATTTTTCAAGTTCTAAATCATCCATATGTTCTCTTCCGGCTTCCACTTCATCGATAATTCTATTAAGCTCGGCATGTCTTTGAATTAATTTATCTATATGAGGATTTTCTTTTGCAAGTTCCTCCATTACAGGGATTAATTCAGGGCAACATTCTTTAAACATATCTTCTCCTTTTTTTCTTAATTATATCAAAATATATCGCATCTGCTGTTATCTATATCTTCATCTTCCGGGAATTCTTCGTAAAAATCGTCATACTCTTCATTATATTTTTCTCTGTTTTCTTCAGGTTTACAACTTTTACAAAAGTTTTTTTCAAATTCTTTATATTCTTCTTTATTTAAAAACGCTTCTACTTCTTCAAAATCTATAAGATTTACATATTCAACCATATTATTTAAAAGAAAATCATCTTTTTTCTCCATTAAATCATCACACATATCCCAGTGAACTTCAATATTTTTATTTTTATTGTCTATAATCAGTTCATATGCCATTTTTTCCCTTTTTAAAAGAATTATATCACAAATAAGCATTATAAATTTTACTTATAATTTAAATAATTAAAAGTTATTTTTGATACACTTCTTTTCCTAAAAAAATAACAAGGAGAGTATAATGAAACAAATGATTTTACAAGAAAAATATCCAGTATTTGTTCTAGATATAGAAAAAAACGAGACACATTATAAAAATGCAAAAGAAATAATAGAGTTTTTTAAAGAAAAAATAACTTTGCATCCGGTATGTTCTTACATTGGAGAATTTGACCATTATGCACATACTTCTTCTTTAGAAAACGGAGAAATAGCACCTGATATTAAAGATTGTAAATTAATATTATTTTGTTTTGGAAACAAACTTCCAAACGGAAAAATTCCAGCAGCTAGACCTAGAAGCATAAGTGTAACTGAATATAACGATAAATTTGAAATAGCTTTTCTTGAAGCTCCGGCATTAATAGCAAACG
>NZ_JBMXVQ010000006.1:0-2200 GCF_053999135.1 Caminibacter sp. | reverse complement strand
GTGGTAGGATATCATCGGCTACTCGGCAAGGGTTGGTGGGTTGGGAGTTGGGATAGCCCAACTGAAAGGTAGCCGATGGATAGGATAATTATCGTCCTATTGATAGTGGCTCTTGTAGTCACTATCTGTTGGTAGGGGGTGCCGCCCCTACTAACGCCTACCACAATTATAACAAATTTTAAGCTCTATTGAGATAATACAAAGTAATACTTTCTCGGTGGTGGTTAAGCTCTTGAGAGGTTAATTTTAATGCTTCTTTATGTGTATATCCTTCTTCTTTTAGCTTGTTGTAGTGTTCTACTGCATACGTAATTCGTAAATCGTGCGTCTTATGTTCTAAGGCATTAATGTCTCGATAATATGTTGAGTAAGACGGTATTTCGTTTAGATTTTGCAATTTGTAGGCTAATTCGGGGCTTATAGGCTTTATATTGTATTCCTGTCCGCCTTTTCCGATTATTCCGCTTAATGTATTTTCTCCTGGATTATAATACTCTTGAAAATTACGGGCGACTTCTAATGCTTCTGAAGCTCTTAAGCCTGTTTCTAATTGAAGCTCTGCAATTGTGGCGGAGCTTTCTCGGATTTGCTCTAAATTACTTAAAAAAGCCCCTGTATCGCTTATCGCTCGTCCTGTTTCAAAATCGTTTTTAACTACGTTAAATTCCGCCCTGTAGTCTTGAGTGTATTCTTGCAAAACATTATGAACGCTTTTATCTATATTTACTTTTGTTTGCTCCAAGCCGTGTAGCATACTGTTAAATCCGCTTGTGTAGTCTAACGCTGTCTTAGGGCTTAAATCCTGCAAACGCTCGTTTAAAAACTCGCTTATGTGTTCTTGTGTAAAATGTGTGTTTAATTTGCCCTCTAATCCTCGTTCCTGAGCGAATTTAGCAAAATCTCGCAGATACATTGCTCGCTTTTGCATTAAAGCGTTAGAATGCGTTTTTTTGCTGTCTGTTGCGTGTCTTTTTGTTCCTCGTGCGTCTAGGCGGCTTAAAGCGTTTTTTATTTGTCTCTCAAAATTTCCGCCTCGTAGGTTACCCATTTTTGCCCTCTTTTATTTGTTTTAAAATTTTAACAATGGTTGGGCGGCTGATCGGGCAATGTAACACTTCTTTAAAATATTTTTCTATCTTATAGGCACTCCAAGAGGCAGCGGCAAATTCTAGGAGTTTATAATAATGCTTTACAAAGCATTTGTGCTTAAAGAGCTGTAATAATTGCTTTTTTTCTTGCGTTTTAGCGTTATTTTTTAGCTTTTTAAGGTTGTGTAGCATAATACGGCCTAAAAAGTTTTTTGTTATCGGTTGTCGCTTTTGCACTTGGTTTTTAATTTGTTTGCGTAAATCCTGCAGCAGCTGCAGGACTTGTTCCTCGTTTTGCAATAGTAATTCTTTCTTAAGCTCTTTTACAAAGTGTTCGTTATTCATACCAATCCTTTAGTTTTGTGTTCTGATTACAGACTACAACCCTAAAAGGATTAAATAAGAAAATTTTCTGCTACGCCCCGCCCGCCGCAGCTGCCTACTTTTTGCTGTTTCCAGCAAAAAGATTTCCTTGCTTGCAAGGAACGGCAGCTGCTCCCCTCGGCCTCTCCTTTTTACGTCTTTTCAACGTAAAAAAAACCGTTAGGGGCCCAGCACGGGGCAAAACTTAGAAATGCGATTTTCTTTTAGGTGTGTAACCGCACAAAAACACCAAAGCAATGGAGTTGCTGGAGAGATTTTGGCCGTGTTGGCCGCTGGAGCGGGATAAGATAACTTCCTGGCAGGTTACCTTATAGGCCGCAGCTTGCAGCTGCTGGTGTAGCCTTGCTTGGCCGCCTTGCGTAACCTGTCCGCCCGTTCGGTTTGGAAGTTTCGGAGCGTAGCAAAATATATGTCTTTTTATCTTTATCGGGGCTACTTCCAGGACAACGATTTTCGGCTGTTTGTTTATAATTTATATATCTTTCTAATATTTCGCCTACTCTTTCGCTGTTCCTGGTTTTGCCCTTCTTTATTTTTACTCCGTTTTAATTTTGTTAGTGTAGTAGGTTATATACACAAAAATAAAAAACAAAACATAATACAAATATTACGATAACTTTTTTTAACGTTTTATTTACAAAAAATTTAACGTTTTTTACAATCCGTTAAATTTATTGTTAAAAAGCCCGAATTATCGGGCTTTTACTGCCTTGCGGCAGTTTTACCCC
>NZ_JBMXVQ010000005.1:0-5793 GCF_053999135.1 Caminibacter sp. | reverse complement strand
ACGTTTCCTTCAAAAAAGTTTGTTTTCTGGTCGTTAAAACTGCTGAAACTGTCAAACCAGCTGATAGGGTTTTTAAGTCCAACTTCCGGGAACAGCAATTCAAGCCCCATAGCCTGGGCTCTTTTATTGGCTAAATATTTAGTAAACCTGTCAATGAGCTCTTTACTAAGACCTAATATTTCATCATTTGTAATGTAAAATCCCCAGTCTCTTTCAAGTTCATAAGCAGAATATAACATATCTTTTATATTTTTAATAACTTGCGGTGTAAAAAGTTCAGGAAATTCTTTTTTTATCTCTTTAAAGATATTGGCAAAAAGAAGTGTATGGGTTACTTCGTCTCTTTGAATAAATCTAATCATCTGAGCGCTTCCAAGCATCTTACCTGCCCTTGCAAGCACATAAAAAGCGGCAAAACCGTTATAAAAATAGACACCCTCAAGACACTGATTTGCCACTATCATATAAACTTTAGCCTCATCATCGCCGTTTAGAGCCTTTAACCCCCACTCTTCATAAACATTTCCTATGAATTCGTTTTTCTTGCGAAGATTTTCATCCGCTCTCCACATCTCATAAATTTCATCGGTATTAAGTGAAATACTATCCACCATTACGGCGTAACTTTGAGAATGAAGCGCTTCTTCAAATGCCTGACGAACCAGACACATATTAACCTCAGGCGCCGTAATCCAAGGATTTACATGGTCCGGGGTGTTGTTTGTCTGAATTGAATCCATAAAAATAAGCTGGCTTAGAGCTTTATCGTACATTCTCTTTTCAGCCGGCAACAGCTGTCTGTATTGTCTGGCATCTTCGGTTAAGTCCACTTCTCTTGGAAACCAGGTATTAGCAAGCATCATCTCCCACAGATTATAAGCCCATGGATACGAAAGTTTATTTAAATTGATAATCCCTTCGGTACATCCGTTGATAATAGATGTAGTACTCCCTTTATGTACGGGACAGTTATAGTTAAAAAGTCTTTTTATCTGCATTTTGCCCCTTTATGTTTTTTATAATTATAACTAAAAGAAATCTGATATTTTACCATTCCCTTCATCCTTCAACTTTCCCCCTTCATCCTTCCCCCCCTTTTTTTCCCTTCAACCTCTCTTCCTAAGCCACTTTATCAAATCCTCTTCAAATCTTTTAACAGCCTTGTTAAAAGCCGCAACGGCACTTTTTGCATTCTTTTTACATGGAATTTTATAATTAAAATCTTTGGCTTTACCGTTGGCATACGCTTTAATATCAAGCAAAACGTATGAATTTTTTTCAGTAACAACATGCACGGCATCCGTAATAAAAAGTTTTAAATCAATATCCCCTTTTTTATTAAAATAGACGGCTTTAAAGGAGTGAAAAAGCGCATTATAAACGCTTTTTTTAATTAAATTGTCAAAATCGTCAATCCATTGGGAATAAAGATAAGGATTTTTTTTATAACCTTTTTGCCAGTATATTTTTCCGGTTTTTAGAATCCTATCGGAATCTATACTGAGGTTTACGGTTTTTTCAGATTTTTTTACTTTGATATCCGTATCGTTAATCGTATAACTGACAACCTGGTTTTTAGTAGAACACGCCAGGAAAAAAAGGGGAATTATTAAAAACAGTTTTTTCATTCTCCGGGTCCTTTTGGTGGATTTGCTTTTTTAAAAATAATATCGCTCGGTGAATTTTGCAGTTGATTTAATAAAAGCTGAAGTTTGATAAGCGCTTTTTGAAGCTCTTTATTTGATTTATCAAGCGGCTTTAAATTTTTCTCAACTATATCTTTAAAATCATACTGCCCGCTTTTTATTTTTTTATCAAGATCAATTATAAGGTTGCTGGTGTTTTTCGAAACAGAATGTATGCTTTTGTTAATATCCGTTTCAGTTTTCAGCGTATGGGCGGCTAATTTGGAAATTTCTTTTTTTACTTCTTTAACGGCAGTCTTTATATTGTTTTGCATATCGTTGAAATTTTTAATACTTTTTTCAAGTAAATATTTATTTTTATCCAGATATGCCGAAATTTTTTCCAAATGCAATAAAATTTTGTGAACATGGGAAATCTTTTCCGCACTCAAAGCATTGTTTAAATTATCCAGCAGTTTATTTAACTTATCCGTAGTCTTTGATACGGTCTCAAACAGTTTTGCGTTAAACGAGGGAATTGTTTTTATTGTTGCAGGATTGGTTTTTGATGTTTTTAAAATTGGTGAATTTTTACTTCCCCCTTCAATTTCAATATATTTAAGTCCGGTAATACCCTCAAGTGCGATAAACGCATAAGAATCGCTCCTTAAGGGAATGTTTTTATCAACAGTGAAAGTAACAATAACCGAATCAGGTTCATCGGGATTAATTGTAATTTTTTTTACACTACCTATATTTAACCCCATATATTTTACGGGAGAAGCTATATTAAGCCCAGAAACTGATTCGTGAAAAACGGCTTTATAATAGCTTTTAGGTTTTCTATTGATACTGAAATTCCCAAGCCAGTATATAAAATATACGGCTCCCGCGCTTAAAAATATCGTAAAAACACTCAAAATTAAATAATTTACTTTTCTATTCATTCTATCTCCATAAGTATAGGTTTTAAAAATTTTTGAACTTTTTCATTTTTTGAATTCACAGCCTCTTTAAACGTTCCTTCAAAAACAACTTTCTTATCTATAAGTATACAAAACCTATCAAGCACATTTACTATTGTCTGTGGGTCATGCGTTACCATTACCACCGTAGGTTTAAAAAAAGAATGCAGTTCTTTTATCAAAGAATCAAATGCCCTTGCACTCACAGGGTCAAGACCGCTTGTAGGCTCGTCCAAAAACAACAGTTTAGGATCAAGTGCCAAAGCTCTTGCAAGCGCCGCCCTTTTAACCATTCCGCCGCTTAGACTCTTTGGCATCTGATATGCAACGTCTTCATTTAATCCTACAAGTTTAATTTTTGAAAAAGCCGTTTTTTCAATAAACTCATCAGGTAATTTTGTATATTCTTCAAGTACCACGCTTATATTTTCAAGAACTGTTAATGAAGAAAAAAGTGCTCCGAACTGAAATAACACCCCCCAGTTTTTTTTTAATTCAATTTCTTCTTTTAAACTCAGCTTTTTTACATTTTTACCCATAATTTCTATTGTTCCTTTAAATCTGTCTTCAAGCAAAATCATTTCTCTTAAAAGTGTACTTTTCCCGCTGCCGCTGGCCCCTAAAATTCCGTAAATTTCGCTTTCATATATTGTTATATCAATATTATCATGAATGATTTTTTTCCCGAACTTAGTTGTCAGATTTCTTACTTTTATAATTTCTTTCATATCCCAAGCTTTGCAAGTATTATTGAAAACAACGAATCAAGCGCTATTACCCAAAAAATAGCGTTTACAACACTTTTTGTAGTATATTTACCTATATCCTGCGTAGAATTCCTGACCTGCAATCCCCTGTAAGTTCCTATAAGGGCTATTACTGTTCCAAAAAAAGGAGCTTTTCCAAGTCCGATAAACACATGTTTTAAAGCCAAAACCTCTTTCGTGCGTTCTAAAAACATATCAAAACCAATATTCAAATCAATAAAAGAAATTATCATACCTCCAAAAACCCCTATCATATCGGCAAAAAAAACTATCAAAGGCATAGCTATCATCATAGCTACAACCCTCGGAATCACAATAAACCAAAAAGGTTCAAATCCAAGCGTTTTCATAGCGTCAATCTCTTCTGTGAGTTTCATAACCCCGATTTCGGCACTGAATGAAGACGCGCTTCTTCCCGCTACCACAATCGCTGAAATTAGAGGTGCGATTTCCCTGAACATAGAAATATCAAGCATATCCACAATAAATATATTAGCTCCGAACTTACTAAGCTGCACTGCCCCCTGATAAGCCACAACCACACCGACCAAAAATGAAGTCAGCCCCACAATAGGAAGCGCCCCGGCTCCTGCTTTTACCATAACCGCCGCCGTTTCTTTAAATCTGAATTTCCACGGATGAGTAATTAAAAAAATTAAAAAATAGATAAACTCCCCGAAAAAAAGTAAAAAATTTAATGTGTTTTCTTTTATCGCATCAATAATTTTTAAAACATAATCTTTTGTTTGAGTAAAAATATCAGGAGGAGCCGGAATGTTTAAGTCTTTTAAAGTGGAGCCCACAAAATCGTATATCTCTTTCACGGAAGAAGACATGTTTATGAGTTTATTGCTCTTAGAAATTTCTATTAAAAATAAAGCCCCTTCATAATCAATATTTTTAATTTCTTTTAAATCTATAATTAAATTCTTTTTTTCTTTCAAAAAATAAATATCAGGTATGGTGTTTTTATCTAAAACTCCGATTAAACGGATTAAATTTTTATCCGATTCGATTTTTAGCATTTTCACTACTGACATCCAAAACACTCAACGCTTCTGTCCATTACCTCTTCATTAACTTCAGGAGACTGGCTTCTTAAATAATAAAACGACTTAAGTCCTAATTTCCATCCAAGAGTATAAATCTCATTCAGATATCTTCCGCTTGCCTTATCGGTTGTAATGAAAATATTAAGACTCTGCCCCTGGTCTATCCATTTTTGTCTGATGGCTGCGGCTTTTACAAGAATTCTCTGGTCAAGTTCGTATGCCGGAGTATAAAACATATACGTATCGGCACTCAGATTTGGAACAACCACAGGAATAAGACCGCTTAGATTTTCTTCATACCATTTTCTTTTGTAAACCGGCTCAATAGTCTGAGTGGTACCTGTAAGAATGGAAATAGAACTCGTAGGCGCTATTGCCATTAAATATCCGTTTCTAATACCTTCTTTTACTTTTTTTCTAAGCCCTTCCCAGTCATACTGCATAGCCGAAAAGAGGTCTCTTTCCACAAGTTTTTTAGCCTCTTCGCTTGCCGTATCTATAGGCAAAATCCCCCTGCTCCACCTGCTTCCTTCAAACTCTGGATAAACACCCTTTTCTTTTGCCAAATCACAGCTTGCATTAATAGCATGATAACTGATGCCTTCAAATATTTCATCAATTAATTTCAGATGTTCATCACTTCCCCAGAAAATCTGTTTTTCAGCTAAAAGCTGAGCCTCACCCATAGCCCCAAGTCCAATAGCCCTGTTTTTAAGGTTTGTATCTTTTGTCTTTTTAACAGGATAATAATTCAAATCAATTACATTATCAAGCATTCTAATCGCCACAGGAACAACCTCGGCTATTTTTTCAGGCGTATTTACACGACTTAGATTTACACTGGCCAGATTACAAACCGCCGTTTTACCGTCAAACGGTACTTTTTCCACCATATAGACTTTTTTCCCGTCAATTGAATGAAGGGAAGTAATTTTTTTACCCTTGACAACTACCTCGACCTCTCCCAAAGAGACTTTAACATCTTCATCTTCTTCAAAAAATCTCTCACTTCCGTCTTCAAAAATAACTTTTACTTTATAATGGTTTGGCTCTGTATTCTGAAAAATCTCCGTACACAAATTTGAGCTTCTGATAATTCCGGCATGGTCGTTTTGATTTCTTTTATTAGCGTTGTCTTTAAAGCAAAGAAAAGGATTTCCCGTTTCATAATATTCAAGCAAAATCTTTTTCCAAAGTTCTTTTGCTTTTATTCTTCTTTTTTAGATATTCTCATTGTTTTCATACTCTATATATCTCTTTTCAAACTCTTCTCCGTAAAGGTCTGTCAAGTCCCCCGTTTCATACGGGTCAAAAAGAGTCCAAAGACCGTCTTCTTGTACTCTTTTCATAAATAAATCCGGAATCCATAAAGCCGGAAAAAGGT
>NZ_JBMXVQ010000004.1:0-22534 GCF_053999135.1 Caminibacter sp. | reverse complement strand
GGAGCTTCTTTTGTAATTGTTACGTCATGAACGTGAGATTCTTTAAGTCCGGCAGAAGTAATTTCAACAAATTCCGCTCTTTCCTGGAACGTTGGAATATCTTTTGCCCCAACATATCCCATGCTTGCTCTAAGACCACCTATTAATTGATGAATAACATCTTTTATTTTACCTCTGTATGGAACCATTCCCTCAATTCCTTCCGGTACTAGTTTATCAGCAGCCGTTCCTTCTTGGAAGTATCTATCATTGCTTCCTTTTTGCATAGCACCGATACTTCCCATACCCCTATAACTTTTATATTGTCTTCCCTGATACATAATAGTCTCACCAGGGCTCTCTTCAGTACCAGCAAGCAAGCTTCCTATCATTACGCCGCTTGCACCAACCGCCAATGCTTTTGCTATATCTCCAGAATATTTAATTCCACCATCAGCTATTACAGGAACTCCGTGTTTTTTAGCTTCAGCGGCACATTCGTCAATTGCACTGATTTGAGGAACCCCAACACCTGCTACGATTCTTGTCGTACAGATACTTCCAGGCCCGATTCCAACTTTAACGGCATCGGCTCCCGCTTTAATTAAATCTCTTGTAGCCTCGGCAGTTGCTACGTTTCCAGCAACTACATCAACGTCAAATCTCTCTTTAACCGCTTTTACCAAATCAATAATACCTTTTGAATGACCGTGAGCTGAATCGATAACAATAACATCCACACCGGCGCCAACTAACGCAGCTGCTCTTTCAATCCCGTTACCTACACCTATTGCCGCAGCAACTCTAAGACGACCGAATTTATCTTTATTCGCGTTTGGATACTCTTTTTTCTTTTGAATATCTTTTATGGTAATTAAACCTTTTAAATATCCTTCTTCATCGACAATAGGAAGCTTTTCGATTTTATTTTCATGTAAAATTTCTTCCGCTTCTTCAAGTGTTATACCTTCTTTTGCCGTTACAAGAGGCATTTTTGTCATAACTTCTTTTACTTTTTTTGAATAATTCTTTTCAAATCTCATATCCCTGTTTGTAAGAATTCCTATAAGTTTTCCGTTTTTATCCACTACAGGAACACCTGAAATTTTATATGTAGCCATAAGCTCTTCTGCTTTTGCCAAAGTATCATCAGGAAAAATTTTTATAGGGTCTATTATTATCCCGCTTTCACTTTTTTTAACTTTCTCAACTTCTTTTGCCTGAGTTGCAATATCCATATTTTTATGAATTACCCCGACTCCCCCAAGTCTTGCAAGGGCAATTGCCGCTCTTGATTCAGTAACCGTATCCATAGCAGCAGAAACAATAGGAATATTAAGTTCTACGTTTTTAGTAAATCTTGTTTTTAAATCAACTTCTTTTGGTAATACTTCACTGTATTTAGGGACTAATAACACGTCTTCAAATGTTAAAGCTTTATATTTTATTCTCATGTGCTTTCCTTTACTAAATTTTCTACTTGTTTTGCTCCGTCAAAAAGAGTCTGCTCATCAAAATGTTTGGCTATAAGCTGAAGTCCTATTGGCATATTGTCTCTGTCTTTTCCTATCGGAACCGAAATAGCAGGAACACCCGCTAAGTTTACGCTAATAGTATAAATATCGCTTAAATACATCTCAAGCGGGTCTTTTTTACTGCCAAATTCAAACGCCGTAGTTGGAGTTACAGGAGTTAATACTAAATCAGCTTCACTGAAAAGTTTATCGAATTCATCTTTTATTAAGTGTCTTACTTTTTGGGCTTTTAAATAATAAGCATCATAATATCCGCTTGAAAGAACGAAGGTCCCAAGCATAATTCTTCTTTTTACCTCCTCTCCAAACTGAGCACGTGTAAGTTTATATGTTTCTTTTAAATCTTTTCCTTCAATTCTGTTACCGTATCTCATTCCGTCAAATCTTGCCAGGTTAGAGCTAGCTTCAGCAGTCGCCACTACGTAATATGTTGCAACGTCATATTTTGAATTCATTAAAGTTTTATGAATAATAGTATGCCCTTCTTTTTCAAGCTGAGCCACAACATCTAAAATCGCTTTTTTAATATCTTCATCGGCTTCTTCTATATAATTATCTATTACGGCAATTTTAAGTTTTCTGTTTTCATCTATCTTTACCGGTTTGTGCTCAATTGGAGCTGAGGTAGAATCTTTAGGGTCATACCCGGCTATTATATTGTATAAAATTGCCGCATCTTCTACATTTTGAGTAATAGGACCTATCTGATCAAGTGAACTACTAAAAGCTGTGAGACCCAGTCTGCTAACTCTTCCGTATGTCGGCTTCATTCCTACAACACCGCAAAACGCAGCAGGCTGACGGATACTTCCCCCCGTATCACTTCCAAGAGCGGCTATAGCAATGCCCGCTCCGACAACCGCGGCACTTCCTCCGCTACTTCCTCCTGGAACTCTGTTTAGATTATGGGGATTAAGAGTTTTCCCATAGTAACTTGTCTCAGTAGAACTACCCATGGCAAACTCATCCATATTACATCTGCCATATGCACTAAGACCTCCGTTTAGCATCTTTTCAATTACAGTGGCGTTATAAGGAGACACATATCCTTGAAGAATTTTAGAACTACATGTAATATCCCATCCCTTTACATTAATATTATCTTTTATGGCAACCGGGACACCATCTCCAAGCTCGCTTAAATCCTTATCCAAAAACTGCTCAATATATCCGCCGAGTTCTTTTTTTTCTTTGGCAAGTCTATTAATGTCCTTTTTTAACTCTACTATTTCTTCTTTTGGTAAGTTAAGAGCTTCTTTTAATGTTATCATTACTATCCTTTAATCTATTTTTATACTTTTAAGCCACAAATATATTAAATAACTTCCACCTACTAATATTAATACTGTTAATATAATAAGCCAGAAAGGAACAGGCTTATCCATTAATTACCTTTTGGCATCTTTCACATAAAGCACCTTCTTCAGGAGCTAAATATCTCCAACATCTCGGACATTTATGAAGAGGTGATTTTTTAATTTTAACGACAAATCTTTCATCTTCACCTACATGGAATTTATCTATCTCTTCACCTTCAATATCATCACAAATCATACTGACATTAAAAAATTCCGCCATTTCATCTTTTAATAATTTATCATAATTTGTCTCAATAGCAAGCTCAAGAGTATCTTTTATAACTTTTTCTTTTTTCAGTTTATCAACGATTTCATAAAATCTTCTTCTAATTTCTAAAATCTCTTCATCAAGAGGATTTTCTACAGCTGTTAATGGAGTATATACAAAATCAAAAATATCACGCGCATCTTCTTTTATAACTTTTGGTGCATGTTCAACAGCTTCATCCATCGTATACGTAAGTACTGGCGCTAAAAGCGGAAGAAGTTCTTTTAAAATAATCGCCATAGTACTTTGAGAATTTCTTCTTTTTGGTGAATTTGGCGCTTCACAGTATAATCTGTCTTTACAAACGTCAAGGTAAATAGCACTAAGTTCAGTTACAATAAAGTTATTTAAAATTTGAAAAGCTTTTGAAAAATCATATTTTCCAAACAGATAAACAACCTCATCAAATACTTCTTTACTTCTTGCTAAAATCCATCTGTCAATCATACTCGGATTATCAAGTTTAATTTCTTCTAAATCATTTACGTTTGCCAGTAAGAATCTAACAGTATTTCTTATTTTTCTGTATTGTTCGGCTACCTGTTTTAAGATGTTTTCTCCAAGTTTTATATCGCTGGTATAATCACTCGTAGCCACCCACAGTCTTAATATTTCAGTTCCGTATTTTTTAGCAACTTGGTTTGGAGCAACTACATTGCCTTTTGATTTACTCATCTTCTCACCCTTTTCATCAACCGTAAATCCATGGGTGAGGATAGATTTATAAGGCGCTTTTTTCTCAATAGCGGTCGATACAAGAAGTGAACTTTGGAACCAACCTCTGTGCTGGTCGCTTCCTTCTAAATACATGCTTGCCGGATATTCCCCAGCATCATATCTACCGCTTTTTAATACGGCAAACCAAGTAGAACCGCTGTCAAACCAAACATCTAAAATATCATTTACTTTTTCAAGTTTTGAAGCAAGATGCTTTTTACTCTCAGGCAAAAGCTCTTCTATACTCATTTCATACCAGGCATCAGCGCCTTTTACCTTAAAAACATTATAGATATGTTCAATAATATCATCATCAATAATAAGCTCGCCTGTAGCTTTATCTCTAAAAAACGCAATTGGAACCCCCCAGTCTCTTTGACGGCTAATACACCAGTCAGGTCTGTTGCTTACCATTGATGAAAGTCTGTTTCTACCGCTCTGAGGTGTAAATTCCACTTTTTCAATCTCTTTAAGCGCTCTGTTTCTTAAAGTATCGCCTTCTACTTCTTTATCCATTGCTATAAAAAACTGCTTAGTGGCCCTAAAAATCACAGGATTATGACATCTCCAGCAGTGCGGATAGCTGTGCGTAAATTTATCCGCTTTTATTAAATTTTCTCCAAGAAGCTCTAAAATTTTAGGGTTTGCTTTAAAAATATGCATTCCCACAAACTCTTTTGGCAGTAGACCTTCTTTTAAAAGAATTTCGCTGTATTTTCCTTCATCGTCAACCGGTTGTAAAATATCTGAATATCCGTATTTTAGCCAAACTCTGTAGTCTTCTTCCCCATGTCCCGGAGCCGTATGAACGCACCCCGTACCTCCGTCCATTGTAACGTGTTCGCCAAGTAAAATTACAGAAAGTCTGTTATTTAAAGGATTTACGGCTTTTAGACCTTCAAGTTCTTTTGGGTCAAATTCTTTTATTATTTTACCCTTAACCACACCCTCTTCTTTTAATCTTTCATAAAGAGGTTTTGCCACGATATAATTATCGCTTGTAAGCACATAAGGAGTTTCCGGATTTAAAGCGATTCCCATATTCGCAGGAAGCGTCCAAGGAGTCGTAGTCCAGATAATAATTTTTGCGTGTTTAGTTCCAAGTGCTTTATTAGCTTCTTTACTTAAAGGAAACGCTACGTAAATAGAATAATCCTCTTTGTCTTCATATTCAACCTCAGCTTCAGCAAGAGCGGTTTTATCATGCATACACCAAAACACTGGTTTGCTTCTTTCCACTAATAGCCCCTCTTTGGCTATTTCAGCTAAAGCTTTGTAAATATCGGCTTCAAATTCAAAATCCATTGTTTTATAAGGATTTTCCCAATCTCCAATCACTCCTAGAGATTTAAACTCTTCTTTTTGAATTTCAATGAATTTTGCGGCATGTTCGCGACAAAGTTCTCTTATTTTTGTCTTAGGAAGCTTTTCTTTTTTTTCACGTCCGATTTTTTTCTCAACCTGTTGTTCAATCGGAAGTCCGTGACAGTCCCATCCCGGAACATATCTGATATCAAAACCTTGAAAATAGTAGTATTTATTTATAATATCTTTTAAAATTTTATTAAGCGCATGACCGATATGTATATGGCCGTTGGCATACGGAGGTCCGTCATGAAGATTAAATTTATCTTCCCCGCGTCTGTTTTCTTTCATTCTTTCATAAACGTTTTCACTAAACCATTTTTTATATCTTTTTTGTTCGTTTTGAGGTAGATTTCCGCGCATCGGAAAAGAGGTTTTCGGTAAAAGAAGAGTATCTTTATAATCCATCGAAGTTTTCCTTTTTTACAGGGTATTATACCAAAATTATTCTATATGGGTTACCACTTTTACGATATTAGGGTCGGCAAAATAATCACCCTCTTTCCCATCGTAATCAAACTGCGATAAAATATCTCTTATAATATTTAACCTTGCCCTTTTCTTATCGTTTGCATCCACTATAACCCATGGAGCATAAGGAGTAGATGTAGCGGCAAACATATCCTCTTTTGCCTTTTGATAATCTTCGTAATGTTCGTAACTTTTCCAGTCAAGAGGAGAGAGTTTCCATTTTTTAAGAGGGTCTTTTTCTCTTGATTTTAATCTTCTATACATTTCTTCTTTTGTTATATCCAGATAATATTTAAAAAATTTTATCCCGTCATCAATCAAAAGCTCTTCAAATTTAGGACACTGTCTCATAAATTTAAGATACTCCTCCCTTGTACAAAATCCCATAACTCTTTCTACCCCAGCTCTATTGTACCAGCTCCTGTTAAAAAAAACCATTTCACCGCCTGCAGGAAAATGAGGAACGTAACGTTGAAAATACCACTGTGTTTTTTCCCTGTCACTTGGTTTATCAAGAGCAACGCTTCTTGCAAATCTAGGATTTAAATGCTCTAAAATTCTTTTAATAGTTCCGTCTTTACCGGCGGTATCCATTCCTTCAAAAATGGAAAGCATTCTTTTGTTATTGTTTCGAATCCATGTTTGAAGTTTTACAAGCTCGATTTGAAGCTTTAAAAGTTCTTTTTCATAAAACTTCTTTTTTAATCTTCCCTTTTTATTAAATACCTTATTTTTAGGAAGGGAATATTCTGGTAATTTAGAAATATCTAAATGGTGCATATCAAACTCCTTTTTTTGGTTATAATTATTATATCAAAAGGAGTCGAATATGGATATTATTTTTGTAGGAAAAGAGTGGAAATTTAAAAAAGCGCTTCAAGAAGAGCTGTTTAGATACATAAATTACAACGCTTTAACGTACCTTGATACATTTGATATAAACTTCAATCCCAAAAACGAGACGTTAATAGTAACCTCTCAAAAAACATATCCATTAGTAGCCAGAATAATAGCCAGACTGGTAAATCAAAACCTTATAATAAAAGATGACTTTTTAGTACCGGAAAACGCAAAATTTTCAAAAAACAGTTTCTTAGTCAAGATAAATGAAAAAAACATAAACGTTATTTTACTTGAAGATACCGTCCCAGAAATTTTTATTATCACTCCCGAATATGAAGAAATAAACGTTTTCAGATTTGATAAAGACACTGCTTTAATGTTTTTAGAACCGATTCTCCATGCTCACAAATTAGACTTTACCGTTATAGAAAATGAAGGAAACTTTTTACAGATTTTTACCGAACCCCTCGAAAAAAATATAAAAAAAGAGATAATAAACTCTATTCCTTACGTAATATTTGGCAATATATTCGAACATATAATCAACACACTTCCTCCCCAAAAAATAACATTTGCCGAAAGCTGTACAGGAGGGCTTATAGCTTCAAACCTTACTAAAATAAGCGGTTCAAGCAGATGTTTTGAAGGAAGTGTAGTCAGCTATGCAAACAGAATAAAAGAAGAATGGCTGGGAGTCTCACGTCAAACACTCGAAAAATACGGAGCGGTGAGCGAACAGACCGTTAAAGAAATGCTTTTAGGAGCTATAGAAATATCAAAAGCAAATTACGCAATAGCCGTTAGCGGAATAGCCGGACCTACAGGCGGTACTCCAAATAAACCGGTAGGCACTGTTTATATCGGGGTAGCGGACAGAAAAAGCCTTAAAGTAGAGCTTCATCATTTCAAAGGAGACAGAAATTATATTCAATATAAGGCTATGATGAACGGAATAAGAATGTTTATAGACTTTAGCCAACTTTATAGTAAAATTTCATAAAAAAGGTCCTATATGATAAAAGCACTAAGAGGTATGAAAGATATTATTGAAGATAAAAGATTTTTAAAAATATTTGATACAGCCAGAAAAATAGCTCAAAACTACGGATATGAATATATAGAAACCCCTATTTTGGAAGAAACTTCTCTTTTTAAAAGAAGTGTGGGAGAGAGCAGCGATATTGTAAATAAAGAGATGTATCAATTTACAGACAAAGGCGGAAACGATGTCTGTATGCGTCCAGAAGGCACGGCAGGGGTAGTAAGAAGCTTTATAGAGCACAAATTCGACCGCCAACAAACTCCAAAAAGATTTTGGTATTTCGGCCCTATGTTCAGATATGAAAGACCTCAAAAAGGAAGACTTAGAGAATTTCATCAGTTTGGAGTCGAAAGCTTCGGAGAGGAAAGCGTTTATGAAGACATAAACACAATAGCCTTAGCCGCCGATATTTTTGATGCTCTTAACATAAGTTACACCCTAAAAATAAATTCTTTAGGATGCCCAAAATGTATGCCCAAATATAAAGAAAAACTGATAGAATTTCTAAATTCTCATAAAAAAGAACTGTGTGAAGACTGCCAAAGAAGAATCAATCAAAACCCTATAAGAACACTTGACTGTAAAGTAAAAAGCTGTCAAGAGATACTAAAAGACGCTCCAAAAATTACAGATAATTTATGTGAATCATGTCAAAAAGATTTTGAAACGTTAAAAAAAGGGCTTGAAAATTTGGATATAAAATATGAAGTGGATAAAAATCTGGTTAGAGGCCTTGATTATTATACTAAAACCACTTTTGAATTCGTATCAAACGAAATAGGAGCCCAAAGCGCAATTGCAGGTGGCGGAAGATATGACAGACTTGTGGAATTCTTAGGCGGAAAACCGACGCCGGGCGTGGGATTTGCCATAGGAGTTGAGAGAATTTTAGATTTGGTTAAAACCGAAGATAAAAGAGACGGAATTTATATGGGAGCTATGACCCCTGAAGCAATTCCTTTTATTCAAAAAAAAGCAAAAGAACTCAGAAAAGAGGAAAAAGTTTTTGTAGAAACAAAACCTAAAAGTCTTAAAGCCCATTTAAAAGCCGCTGATAAAGGAAATTTCAAAAAAGCGCTGATAGTCGGAGAGGACGAATTAAAAACAGGAAATTTTTTCGAAAAAGAACTCTAAAGGCGGATAATGAACTATGGAATAGACATTTGGGGAGCCAACAATTTTTTTATTGAAAACGGAAAACTTAAAATAAATTACGGAAATCAACCGGCCTTAATTGATATAGTAAAAGAGATAGAAGAAAAAGGATTTCAAGGGCCTATCCTTCTTAGATTTCCCCATCTTATCAGAAAACAGATAAACTCTCTTTACAATTCTTTTAATAAGGCTATTAAAGAATTCGATTATAAAGGAAATTTTAAAGCCGTATTCCCTCTAAAAGTAAATCAGTTTCCCACTTTCGTAAAACCTCTTATTAAAATCGCCAAAAAATACAATTACGGACTTGAAGCCGGAAGTAAAGCGGAACTTATTTTGGCTATGACATATAATAACAAAAACGCTCCTATAACCATAAACGGATTTAAAGACAAAGATATGATTCGTCTGGCTTTTATAGCCGGATTTATGGGATATAACGTAACTATTACCATTGAAGGACTAAACGAACTTAATTCCATTATAGAAGTCAGCCGGGAATACGACTCTATGCCCGTAAATATAGGAATTAGAATCCGTCTTCACACTTCAGGTGTGGGAATATGGGCAAAAAGCGGAGGCATCGAGAGTAAATTTGGACTTAGTTCAACAGAAATAATAGAAGCCGTGGATATCCTCAAAAAAGAAAATATTTTAAATAAATTAAAAATGATTCATTTTCATATCGGAAGTCAAATAAACGATATTTCACCCCTAAAAAAAGCTATAAGAGAATCAGGTAATATTTACGCAGACCTTAGAAAAATGGGAGCTAAAAACTTAACGGCTATTAATATAGGAGGAGGTCTTGCCATTGAATATTCCCAGTGGGATGATAAAAGGGATAAAAACTATTCTATTGAAGAGTTCAGTAACGACGTAGTATATCTTTTAAAAGAAATTTCAAATAAAAAAAACGTCCCTATGCCTGATATTTTTACCGAAAGCGGACGGTTTATAGCATCCCCTTCAACAGTATTGGTAGCTCCGGTAATAGAACTTTTTTCACAGGAATATACGGAAAAAGCCCTAAAATTTAAAGAAAAAAACCCTGATTTAGTCGAAGAATTATACGATTTATATAAAAGTATAAACGAAAATAATTATATAGAGTATTTCCATGACGCACTTGACCATTTCGAAAGTCTGCTAACTCTTTTTGATTTGGGATTTATTGATTTAATAGACAGAAGCAACAGCGAAATACTCGTAAACCTTATAATAAAAAGAGCTATCACTTATGCAACTCTTAAAGGTTTTAAAAATAAAGACTTAAAATCAATTAATGAAAAATTTCAGGAAAAATATTTAGCAAACTTCTCCATTTTCCAAAGTTTACCCGATTTTTGGGGTCTTGGGCAGAGATTCCCAATTATGCCTCTTACAAAATTAAACATAACTCCCAATAGAAGCGCGACTATATGGGATATAACCTGTGATAGCGACGGTGAAATACCTTTTAGCAAAGAGTATCCCATTTATCTTCATGATGTTGATTTAGATAAAGAAGATTATTATCTGGGATTTTTCCTCGTAGGTGCATATCAGGAAATTCTTGGAATGAAACATAATCTTTTCAGTTATACAAATGAAGCAATAGTTAATTTTGATGCTGAAGGTAATTATGAAATAGAATTTTTAGAACCCACCCAAAAAATAAGAGAAATTTTAATAGACTTAGACTATGATATAGACGAAATAGAAAGACTTCTAAAAAACAATATAGAAAATGCTATAAAAGATGAAGAAGAGAGAAAAGAAATTTTAGGAGAACTTTTCCTTCTCCTTAACGATATGGTTTACCTGAAAAACGACTGACTATTTTTCAGGAACTATTTCTTCTCTTTTTATTAAATTATCCACTTTCAAAATAGTAATAATTCTTCCATCGTCAAGCCTACCTACTCCTTCTATAATATCATCTTCATTTGAATAAGTATCAGGAGGAGGCAAAATATTTTTTTTAGGAATTCTAATAGCGGAAGTTAATCTGTCTATAACAAAAGCCACATCTTCACCTTTTATTTTCATAACAATAAATCTTGTGTTTTCATCAATATCGGCAGCAGGTACTTTAAATTTCTTTCTTAAGTCTATTAAAGGAAGAACATTACCTCTTAAGTTAAATACCCCTAAAACATAATCCGGCACAAAAGGCACCCTTGTCCATTCTATAGGTTTTATAATTTCCTGAATAGAGAGAATAGGAACGGCAAATTCCTCTTCTCCTACTACAAATCCTACAAGTTGAACAATTTCTTCCGTTTGTTTTTCCTGAGGTTCCGTTAATGCTTTTTGCTGTTGTTTTACAATATCACCAAGTCCCATTTTTTATCCTTATAAACCTAAATTTCTTCTAACTACGTTTTGTAAATATTCTTTTGTGTAAGGTTTTGTAATATATTCATTCATACCCACTTCAACACCTCTTACCCTATCGGCTTTTGTAGCCCTACTAGTTACGGCAATTAAAGGAAGTTTTCTGAATTTATTATATTTTCTAATCTCCTGTGCTAGTGTATATCCGTCCATTCGAGGCATTTCAATATCTATAAGCATAGCGTCAACATCATTTTGCTTTAATAAATTTAAAGCTTCAATACCATCTTTAGCTTCAACTATCTGAACTCCTAAAGGCTCAAGGGCCTGTCTCATAATTTTTCTGTCCATCGCACTGTCATCAACTATCATAACAACATAATCTTCAGGTTTTTCTTTTTTCTTTTTAGCTTCTTTTAACGAATCGGTTACAAGTTTTTTATTATGAGTTTCTTTTGCAAGTTTCATCAGACTTGCAACATCTACTATAAGGGTTACACGACCGTCTCCTCTAATAGTGGCTCCGGCAATTCCCGGAAGACCTTTTAAAAATTCTCCCAAAGATTTAATAACTATCTCTTCCTGTCCTATAAATCTATCGACTATAAGCCCTATTTTGGTAGCTCCAAGCCCCAAAATAACTACATAAAGATATTTTTCAGGCTCAAGTATTTTTTCTATTTCAAAAACATCCGCCATATTAACCAGAGGCAGAACTTCATCTCTTAATTTAAGTACGCTTTTACCTTCAATAGTATAAATATCCTCTTCTACAATTCTTACGGTTTCTATTACGTTTGATAAAGGAACCGCAAATAAATCCTCTTGAGAAGCCACTAAAAGAGCCTGAATAATGGCCAGTGTTAAAGGAATTTTTAACTTAAATGTCGTACCTTTTCCAGGGACCGAATCAACTTCGATAATACCGTTTAGTTTTTCAATATTCGTTTTAACAACGTCCATTCCCACACCGCGCCCGGAAACACTTGTAACCTTTTCGGCAGTTGAAAAACCTGGTTTGAAAATAAGCATAAACGCTTCTTTATCACTCATATTTTCGGCTTCCTGAGGAGTAATAATACCTTTTTCTATTGCTTTTTTCTTAATAGCCTCAGGGTCTATACCCCGACCGTCGTCTTTTATTTCAATAACTATCATATTTCCTTCATTATACGCCCTAAGCCAGATAGTCCCCTCTTCAGGTTTTCCTTTTGCTTTTCTCTCTTCAGGAGGTTCAATACCATGGTCAATTGCGTTTCTAATCATATGAACAAGAGGGTCACCTATTTCTTCAATAATAGATTTATCAAGTTCAGTATCTTCACCTTCTATAATTAACCTTACCTTTTTACCAAGTTCCCTCGCAAGGTCTCTTACCAAACGAGGAAATTTATTAAATACTTTCCCTATAGGAAGCATTCTTATTTTCATCACGGCTATTTGAAGGTCTGTTGTTACAATAGAAATACTAGAAACAACCTGATTAAGTTCTTCTAAGAATTTTTCTCCCTCATATCTCTCTTCTACATCGTTATATATTTTTATCAGCCTGTTTTTAGCAAGAACCAGCTCCCCGATTAAATTCATAAGCTGGTCAAGCCTTTTAACGTCAACCCTGATAGTCTGTTCTTTAGCATTAATTAACTGTTTCTTAACTTTTTGTTTTGCCTCTTCTTTTGATACAGGTTTTGTTTCAGCGGCTTTTGCCACTTCTTTTTTATCTGCCGGAGTAACTTCTTTTTTCTCTTCTTTTTCCTCTTTTTTTTCTTCTTCTTCTTTTTTTTCTTCTTTTTCTTCCTCTTCAGGAGGCGTATTTATATCTTCCACAAGCCTCTCAAGTACCGCATCAAGCTCTTCGGGAGAGAGTTGAGAAACATCTATATCATCTATATTGTCAACCGTTATTTCATCAAGATTTAAATTACCTATTTTTTTAGACTCTTTTTTTTCTTCCTTTTCTTCCGAAGAACTACCAACTCCCTCACCGTTCACTATCGCATCAAGTTTTTTTACTATAGGTTCGATATCAACCTCAGGGGCCTCATCGTTTCCATTATCTCTTATATATTCCAAAATTGCTTTCATAGCATCAACAGACTCAAGAATTACGTCCATAATTTCCGGCGTTATTCTAAGCTCCCCTTTTCTCGCCTTATCCAATACGGCTTCCATATGATGAGTAAGACGGGTAAGCTTATCGAAGTTTAAGAAACTCCCACTTCCTTTAATAGTATGAGCAACCCTAAATATTTTATTTACCAAATCCAAATCATCGGGATTATTTTCAAGCTCTATCAGGTCCTGGTCCATTTCTTCTATCATTTCAAATGCTTCAACTAAGAAGTCTTCCAATAATTCCATCATATCATCCATCGATTACCCTTTATTTTCGATTTCTTTTTCTTTTTTTTGACTTTTTAAAACTTCAACGATTTTTTCATAAAATTTTTCAGGATTAAATTTAACAAGATATCCTTCAGCTCCTACTTCCTTACCTCTTATATCACTAAACGCATCGGAAATTGAAGAACTGAATACAAGAGGAATATCTTTAAATCTCTTATCCTGATGAATTCTTGCAGCCATATGATATCCGTCCATTTTAGGCATTTCTATATCACTCAAAATAAGCTTTAATTTATCTTTCAAAGATTCCCCGTAAACAGTATAAAGCTCTTCTAGTTTTTGAAGTCCCTCTTCTCCATTTGTAGCTTCTATTACATCAAAGCCCATTTTTTCAAGAGCCTCTTTTTCTATTCTTCTAGCAGTCGGCGAATCGTCAACAAGAAGAACTATTCCACTGAACTTTTCAAGTTTTCCTTCGTCTATATCAAGATTACTTTCAAAGAATCCCATCTCTTCAACTATACTCTCAAGGTCTAATATAAGCAGTATTTCCCCGTTTTCTATTCTTGTAATTCCTGTTATTTTACTTCTGTCAAGTTTACCTTGAGCGGCACTGAATGTTGCCGGTTCTATATCGGCCCAAGAAATTCTTCTTATCCTTTTTGCGTCATGAACTATAAAACCTATAAGAATATTATTAAACTCGGTAATTATTACTCTTTTTTTGATAGGAGCTTCATCCTCACTAGGAACTTCTATCCCCATCCACTTTGCCAAATCCACAACAGGAACCACAACCCCCCTTAAATCAAAAATACCTTCTATATAATCTTCGCTTCCGGGCAGTTCTGTGAGTTCTGGCATTTTGATAATTTCCCTTACTTTTGCAACATTAATTCCATAAATCCCTTCATAAATACTACCATCAGGTTCTTTTTTAAACAGCCTAAAATCTACTAGTTCAAGTTCGTTTGAGCCTACTTTTAAGTTTTTATCTTCTACCGCCATAAGCTTTTTCCTTTAAGTTGTTTTTTTCATAAACATAAAATACCCTCTCGCATTTAAACGCACCTAAATTTATGTAGGTCTTATTATCAAATTTATAGACTGCGTTTTGATGATAATGTCCTTCTATTATTATACTATAATTTATATCGGCAATTTTATTTTTTACTTTTATTTTAAAAGAAAAAATTTTGCTACATTTTACCATTTTTTTTAATAATTTTTCAAAAAACCACCCGTTAATAATATTAAAAGTTACAATATTTATTAATTTTAACAAAAAATTTCTTCTTATAACAAAAGAATACGCCTTATAAAAAGCATCTTTATCCGTTAAATCCCCATGAGTTAAAAAAAAAGATTTTTTTTTATCTACAAAAGCATCGGCTATTTTAACATTCGGAAAAATTTCTTCTATATTAAAGTCATGATTTCCCGGAGTATAATAAACTTCCGTTTTGTAAGAGAGGGTATTTATAAGATTTATTGCTTCTTTGTTGTAATGGATTAAATATTTAAAAGGAAGCAGAAGATGAAATATATCGCCAAGGAAAAAAACCTGTGGGGGAGGATTTTTAATCCATTTTTTTAAAAG
This sequence comes from Caminibacter sp., assembly GCF_053999135.1. Taxonomy (NCBI): domain Bacteria; kingdom Pseudomonadati; phylum Campylobacterota; class Epsilonproteobacteria; order Nautiliales; family Nautiliaceae; genus Caminibacter; species Caminibacter sp. The sequence continues at coordinate 7,536 of NZ_JBMXVQ010000004.1, read as the reverse complement.
ACTTAAAAATTCCTTATCACCTTTTTTATAATGCACATCCGCAATTATCACAGCATTGTTTTTTAATTCAACTTCTTTAACTTTTAATTTTTCACTTTTCACTTTTAATTTTTCACTTTAAGGCACATATGCTATTTTAGGAAGAGCCAAACCTTCATCAAATCCAAACATCAAATTAGCGTTAGCTACCGCCTGAGAAGAGGCCCCTCTTAAAAGATTGTCTATTACGCTGTTTATAAAAAGCATATTTCCGTTTTTTGCAGCAAAAATATCACAAAAATGGCTCCCGGCTACATTTTTAATTTCTACCGGTTTTTCACTTATTCTTATAAATTTTTCATTTTTATATGTCTCTTTTAATATTTCAAGAGGCTCGATATCTTTTTTTAGTTTAGCATAAATACTCACCTGCATCCCTCTTGTAATAGGAAGCAATTGAGGAACGAATGTAACATTTAGACCCGTTTTTTCTTTTATTTCTATACTGTGGCGGTGTTTTATAGGATTATAAGCAAAAAAGTTTTCATTGTCTTTTACAAAATGAGTAGTAGAGCTTAGTTTTTTCCCAGCCCCGCTGACACCGCTTTTTGCATCAACAAACACACCGTCTTCAATATATTCGATAAACGGATAAAGTCCGAGAATCGTAGCTGTCGGATAACATCCCGGATTTGCTATTAGAGAGCTTTTTTTTATATATTCCCTAAAAATCTCAGGAAGTCCGTATGCGCTGTTTTCAAGATTAGCCGGGTCTATGTGAGGACAGTAATAATCTTCGTAATTTTTTTGATTAAGCCTGTAATCCGCTGAAAAATCGACAATTTTTGTTTTTCCGTAAAGCTCTTTTACCAAGCCCATTGCAGTTTTATGAGGCACTGCTAAAAAAACCAAATCATGAGAAGCTATTTTTTTTATGTCGGCTTTTTGAATTTCTTTTTCAAAAACACCTTTTAAAGAAGGATAAATCTCTTCAATTCTCTCTCCCCCCTCGCTTCCAAATAAAGAAGTGATTTCAAAATGAGGATGATTTAAAAGAATTTTTATAAGCTCAAGTCCCGTATATCCGCTCGCCCCTACAATCGCCGTTTTAATCATATTCTTCCTTCACTGTTTATTTTTCACTTTACACTTTTCATTTCCCCGTGCTTCCAAACCCGCCGCTTCCACGCTCGGTATCGCTTAAGTTTTCCACTTCTACAATTTCGGCCTGAATAACCGGCGCTACAACGGCTTGAGCAATTCTTTCACCATACTTTATCTCAAAAGGCTCACTGCCGTGGTTTATTAAAAGAACCTTTATTTCCCCCCTGTAATCACTGTCAATGGTACCTGGCGAATTTAAAACAGTAATTCCGTGTTTAAAAGCCAGTCCGCTTCTTGGACGGATTTGAACTTCATAACCTCTCTCAATCTCAAAAGCAAGACCAGTGCCTATAAGCTTTCTTTCACCAGGATTAATCACTGTATTTTCGATTGAGTGTAAATCAAATCCCGCAGCTTCTTCTGTCTGATACGATGGAATTACTGCCTTTGAATTTAACTTTTTAATTTTCAAGACCATATCAATCCTCACTTTTCACTTTTCACTTTTCACTTTTAACTAAAACATATGTCTTCAAAACAGATTTTATCAATTTCATAAACCTTTGTTCCACCCGGAAGGTTTACTTCAACCTCATCGCCCACTTCTTTTCCTATAAGTGCTTTAGCAAGAGGAGAATGATATGAAATCAGACCTTTTTCGGGATTTGCTTCGGGAGCTCCAACGATTGTGTATTTTACTTCTTCATCTGTATCAACATCGATAAGATATACGGTTGAACCGAATGATACTCTATTGTGAGCGTGTTCTTTTGGATCTACCACTACGGCTCTGCTTAATATATCGCTAAGTTCGGCTATTCTTCTTTCGATATGAGCCTGTTTTTCTTTTGCCGCATGGTATTCGGCATTTTCTTTTAAATCCCCAAGCTCCCTTGCCGCGTCAATCTCTTTTGCAACTTCCGGTCTTGCGACTGTCTTTAAATATTCAAGTTCTTTACTAAGTTTTTCATAACCGTATTTGGTCATAGGTTCTTTTTGCATTTTTTTCCTTTATGATTTATATTGTTTTTGAAAATTATATCAAGTTTACGAAGTTATAAGATTAATAACGTTCTTCGCAGAACCATATTTCAGTATCTTACGAAGTTTTTGAGAATTTTCCTTATATTCTTGAATTTTAGCATTTTTCATCTCTCTTATCAACTTCTCAATATCAAACTTTTGTAAATACTCTTTATGAAACTCTCCAAGGCCTTCTTTTTCAAAAATAATATTGGCAAGACCTACATATTTCAAATCCACAACCGCTTTTGCTATAAAATATTCAATCCACCTGGCTTTATACATAAGCACAAAAGGGGTCCCTATAATTGCCGCTTCAAGAGTAGCGGTACCTGAACAGATATAGGCAAAATCGCTTTTTAAAAGAGCTTTTCTTGCGTCATAAACTATTTCAAAACCACTTACATTTCCGTATATTTCATTTATTTTATTTTTATATATATCCGGCACTACAAGAAAAGCTTTTTTATCTATTTTTTTTCTGAGTTCCCTAAATACAGGCATCAGATTTTTAATTTCGCTCTTTCTGCTTCCCGGTAAAAACGCTACATTTCCATACTCTTTATCATCCCTAAATTCCGTAATTTCATCCAAAAGAGGATTTCCCACATATGTCCCATCTTTCCAATATCCCCTTTCAAAAGGAAAAATATACGCCTTTTTATCAATATATTTATTAACCTGTTTTATTCTACCCCTTTTCCATGCCCAGACTTTTGGAAGAATATAATAAATTATTTCAATATCAGGGTTGATTTCTTTTATTTTTTTAGCAAGTCTGAGATTAAAAGAAGGAGCGTCTATCAAAAGCACTTTATCGCATTCCTTACTGAGTTCTGCCAGTTCGTTAATAGCCTTTTTAGCGAGTTTGATTTTTGGAATTACATCCAAAAACCCCATTACATTAAATTCATTACCATCAATCATAGGCTCACCCAGACTTTTATCAAAAACACCGGTAATTCTCAATTCTCCATTCTCAATTCTCCATTCATTTAAAATTTGTTTTAAATGTAGGTTTGCACTAGGCTCAAGAGCGCTTACAAGTATTTTATTCAAATTCAACCTTGCTTTGATGAATTATTTTTTTAGTTTTTTTAACTTTTTTATCAGTTTTTTTTTCATTTTTCACTTTTAACTTTTCACTTTTACTTTTAACTACTTCGCCGTCAATTATACAGCATCCGAAATTTGTCTGCATACACATTTTAAACCTCCTTAAACTCTTGGGTATCTACGTAAAAAATTTTTCCTTTTACTTTTTTACCTGTAAGTTTTTCTACAACCTCCACATAATGTCTAACTTGCTTAATATAAGCTCTTTCATCCTTTGGCTTTGTGCTTTTATAATCTATCACCTCAATCCCTTCCACATATAAATCCATTCTACCCACTTTTTCTTCATAAATAAAAGGAACTTCTTTTTTTCCTGTTGGCAAATAAGGCTTTGATTTTTCAATTAAATCTTTTACTTTTTCAATATCACAAAAATCCCCATAAATGTTTCTAACCGCCTCAATATCATTGCACTCAAAAGCGTAATGAATTGCATTTCCAAGAAAAATTGATTTAAAATCGTTTGGCTTATACTCTTCTTCTTCAATTATATTAGTTTGCTTGCCTAAATTTTCAATTTTTATGTTTATAGCATTTAATTTTTCCTCTTTTCTATCTTCACTTGGAATTATTTTCCCTTTTTGAATTTTATTAAGCTCAGTTACAAAAGCCGAATAGCTTTTGCCCTGTTTTGTTTTTTCGCTTCTTTTTAAAATAATTAAAGAGTTTTTAGCTCTTGTAAACGCGACGTATTCCGCATTTTTTTTGTCTTCCTCTTTTAGGCGCTCTTCCTTTTTTAAAATTAAAGAATAATTTTTATCAATTATCTCCCTGTTTGGAATTTTTAATTTAATATCTTTTAATTTTGCATTTTCATAATAAAAAACAATATTACCGCTTGGATTTTCTCTATCGCTTAACCTGTCAAGTACTATAACATTATCAAATTCAAGCCCTTTACTTTTATGAATGGTCATAATTACAATTCCGTCAAACTCACTTAACGGCAATTCTTCTTCATATGAATCAATCTCTTTTACAAAATCAAAAAGAGTGTCATATTTTTTAGAGTGATAAAGAAGTTTTAGACTTGCTTCATCTAAAAGGTTAAATTTATCAATTATCTCTTTTATCATCAAAACAGGTCTATCAATTTTTATATCAATCTCTTCTTCACTCCATTTTTTTCCAATTAATGAGAGAAAATTTAATTTTTCGATTTTTAATTTTGGATTGTTTAAATATTTCATAAGAGAAACAATCGCTTTTGCGCTTTTTTGTGAAATTACTTTTGCCTTTTTAGCGCTTACCGCTTTTTTACCGCAACTTGCTAAAAACTCGCTTAAATCTAAAATATCCTCGTTCTTATGCACAAGGACGGCAATATCTCTGTCTTTTACCCCGTTTTCATTTAAAAATTTAATTTTTTCATAAACTTTTTCAAATGCATTCTCTTTTGTAATTTCATCAACCTCAATATATCCTTCTTTTTCGCTTTTTACTTTTTCTTTCAAATCAAATTTTTCATTTACAAATTCAACTATATTTTTTGCGCTTCTATAATTTGTATCAAGTCTTTCAACCTCTAACCCAAAAGGCTTATATCTTTTTGCAACCTCATAAAAAAGCTCTTTTTGACCTCCGCGAAAACGATAAATTGCCTGTTTTGTATCGCCTACATAAAAAAAACTCCTAAACTCTTTTCTTCCAATTCCGCTTGCAATTTCATCAATTATAGGCTCAAAAATCTCCCACTGAGTTATGGAAGTATCCTGAAACTCATCCATTAAAATATGATTGACCCTGCTGTCAAGTCTAAAATATAAAAAGTCTCTGTTTAGCTCCTCTTCTCTTAAAAGAGAATAAACTAAATGCTCAATATCCTTAAAATCAAGTAAATTTTCATCTTTTTTTAGCTTCCATTTAAGCTGTTTGTATTTATCGTAAAAATCAAAAAGATTTTTAAAAAATTCATATTCTATATAATCAAAATACTTTTTAAAAAACTTTTTAAGTTCAACTAATATATTCTCAAACCAATTCTGATACAATCCTTTTTTCTTAAAATAAGAATATTGTTTTAACTCTTCTTTTGCAAACCAAGTAGTATATGGCACTTCATAAAAATCTATATTTACAGCTTTTATTGCGCTATTGCTTGATAATTCATGATTTAGAATATACTCTTTTAATCTATTAAAAGCATTTTTTGCCTTAGTATCGTCAGGCTTTTTTATCGGCAAAAGAGTTAAATTTTGAAGCTCTTTATCTTTTTCATAAAGCTCTTCAAACAAATTGATAAGTTTTGTAAATTTTTCTTCTTTTTTTGCAATATCTATTAAAGTTTTAAATTTTTTTTCATCCAAACTTTTTAAAAAAGCTTTAAAAACAATCTCATTATCAACCGCCCCAATATTAAAATTGCTTTTTACTCCCGCAAAATAGCTGAATTTCCTAAGTATTTTATTTATAAATGAATCAATCGTCTGAATATTTACATCGCCTTTTAAAAACTTCTCAAGCAGATTATTTTTTCTTTTTAAAAGTTCTTCTTTATTTATACCTATTTCATTACAAATCATATTTACAACGTTTTCATCATTTCCTAATTCTTTTAAAAATTTGACGATTCTCTCTTTCATTTCGTTTGCAGCTTTATTCGTAAAGGTAATAGCCACGATATTTACGGGTGATTCCACATTCAAAAGCGAAATATACCTGTTTGCCAATCTAAACGTTTTACCGCTTCCGGCACTCGCACTTACAGCCAATAATCTTTTCATCATTCTCTCCCGCATGCGGTTTTGTATTCGCAGTACTTGCAAATCTCAGCCGCAGTTTTTGTTTTTTCTTTTCCGTTTATCTCATACACAATATCCTCGGCTTCTCTCACCTTTTTTGGAAGGTTACTCAAAACCTCCTCAAGCGTCTTAGTTTTTACAACGCCTTCTATTTTTTTGGAATTAAAAATATCCCAGATTATCGTTTTTATGTTTTTACCTTTAAAATTTTCCTTTGCCCACAGAAAATAAAAGGTGGTCTGAAGCTCATACGGATAGTTTTCGCTTGATTCGGCGCTTTTTGAGGTTTTATAGTCAATCAACACTATTTCGTCATTTTTTAAATCAATCCTGTCAACCCTTGCGGCAAAATCAAATCCTTTATAATTAAATTTAATGTACTTCTCAGGCAGGGTTTTGGAATATTTCATTTCTTCAAAATCTTTTTTTGCAAACTTTTTTATTTTATCATCCCACTTTACAAGCACGTTAAAAAGCAACTTTTTATCGGTTATTCGTTTTGTTATTTCGTCAATCAAAGCCAAATAATACTCCTGTTGGTCATTAATTTTATCTTTATTTTTTACGACCTCTTCAACCGCATCATGAAAAATATTACCAAAAAACTCCTCTTCGCTCTCTTCTTCATTAACAATTTCCAAAACATTGGCGAAATAATATCTTTTTGGACACTCTATCAGGGTTTTAAGCTGTGTCGGATACAAAGGAAATTTGATTTCAAACTCATCATCATACCGTGCAGTTTCTTTTTCTTTAGAATACTCAAGCACGGCAAATTTATACTTTTCATCAATTTTTACCGCTTTTTCCTCATTAAATCCCGGATTTAATTCATACAAAAATCTGCTTGGAGATTTTTCTTCGTTTTTTACGTAAGATATGGCAACTTTTTTGGCGTTTTTTATAATCTGATAATAGTAATGTTTTTGCAGATTTTCCCTCTCTTCTTTTGTGGGAAGGTTTGAGTGTTTTCTGATAAATGTATTTAAAAACAAATCACTCTCACTGACACTTGGCACAACATCTTCATTAAAATCAAGAATAATCACACCATCAAACTCCATTCCCCTGCTCTCAAGTACACCCATACAGGTCACAAGTCCGCTGTAAACGTCATCAAAACTTTTATCTTTAAGCCTCTCAAGCACAAAATACAAAAAGTCTTTTTTATTATCAAAAAACTCTTCAAAAGTTTTAAGTCTGTAAAGCTCTTCGTCAATTACCTTAAGCTCTTTTGAAGTCGCTTTTTCTCTTATAAATTCAATCAAATCAAGTTTTTCAAACTCTTCAATAATGTCTTTACATTTTTTCAAAGCCTCTTCATCTCCGCTTAAATATTCAAAAATCGATTTTAGCTTAATATAAATATCGCTGTTTGTAAAACTCTCCCCCATTGCAAAATTAAGGTTTTTTTTGGAATCAAAAAGCTTTAAAAATTCGCTAAACTCTTCATCCGGCAAAATAACGGCGATTTTTTCAGGCGCGATACCATCACTGTAAAATTCCATAATTTTTGCAAATACGTAATTTATCTGATTTATCCTCTCACTCACGTATCCTATTTCAACATCCG
>NZ_JBMXVQ010000003.1:0-2149 GCF_053999135.1 Caminibacter sp. | reverse complement strand
GCTGACATATGCACTTTTAAAGTTTTGACACTATAACCTTCAAGTGAATCAAAATAATCTTTAATCGTTTCGCTTGTAATTCGATCTATGCGGTTTATGCTTCCGTAAAGGCAGAAATCAACGAACTTGTGGATAACTTCCAGATATCTACTTTTGGTGGAATAACTATATATCATTTGCGAAGGCTTAATCTTTTTGGATCCTATACTGTCTGAGCGTTCTAGAAAGTACTTTATTGAGTATTTAATATTCATCTTCTTACGCATGCACTTCCCCCTACAGCAAAAATCGAAACGGCCGGAGCCGTTTCGGTATAAAGAATTTTTGTTTATAAATATCCCTGTTTAGTTTTTACCCGTCCCTTTATTAGGGACATATATATTAGCCTCTTTTATAGGGTAAGAGGCTTCTGACCCGCCCCTGGCCTAAATAAGACCGTGAACAGATACACTAAACCTCTGTATGTATCTGTTCGTATCCGGGGCCAGACACCCTTCTTTTTTTTATTCAGCTTTTTCGTTTGGAGAGGGATTTTATAGGAAGGATCAAAAAGCGGTATTTTTAATACCGCTGGTTAAACTTCTTGTCTTTTTCCTCTCTTTTTTAATTTTTACTTTTCTTTTTTTCCTTCTTTTTTACTCTCTTTTACTTTTACTTTTCGCCAGGAAAAGAAGGAAAAAACCTGGCGCCTCTCCATCTACTAAAACCCATACCAGCTAAATATAGATTTATTTAAAATCATATTAGCCGTCAATAGCCTGTTCGAAAAAATTTTACACAGCCTCGAAAAAGGCATAATTTAAAAATTTTAATAAAATCTTAAAACCCTCTTTTAAGCTTAGTCGAAAGAAATTTTCGAACAGGCTTGAGGGACAAGGACCCACATCCATATAGGCTTAAAAGCCTCTTAAGGAGTCTGCCCTTCTGTCCCTCTAACCCAATAAGTTAGTTGGGCTTAAAAGCCCCTGCAACCCAGGAGAATGGTGTAGAGGGAGGTTATAGCTATGTTCTACATCGGTATCGACATCTCTAAAAATTCTTTTAATTTCTCCTACCATCGACGGTTGTTTTTTGATCAGATGCTTTTTCTTAATTTTTAAATAATTTATTTCTAATAATTCTCTTGGAATTATTGCTCCGATAGCAATTGACATAAGCAAAACAATTCCTAAATATCAATGGTTTCGATTTCCTCGCAAAGGAACGGATGTGTGTGTATGTATCGCATTTTAAACCTAATAATTACCAACAATTTTTAATTTACCTTTTTTTACCAGATCAACAACTATTACTGGTGGCGTAACTCCATCTCTTAAACAAACAAATCTATCATCAATTTTTTTTAAGTAAATAAATCCACTCTCATTAGTTTTATATTCTATTCCTTTCTCATCTTTAAGTATAGCATTTTTAATCTTTTCATACCATTTCTCTTTCTCCTCTTTCTGAAGTTTATCTTCCCACCAGCCAAGAGCCCAATCTTCCTTAAGTGCTTTGATTAAAAAAACCCTGTAATTTTCTGTGGCTTTCTCATTCGCATATTCTATATTGCGTTTACAGTACTCAAATCCATGTTTTTTATATGCTTTTATTAAAGCACTCTGGATTGTCTTTTTATTTCTTTCACTTTCAGGTAAAAGTTTTAATAAATCGCTAATAGGAGAATCATTTTCTATTGCCTTGATAGATTGTTTATCTTTCTTTTTACTAATCTTAAGAACTACCCATTTAAAACGCCGACCTAGTTTTTTAGCTTCGTATGATACATGTAAGTCAGTCTTTTTATTGATTTCTTTTATAGCAGGCTCAAGACAACGGCGTCTAAAATCTGCCCATAATTTTAACTCTCCCTTTTCAACTCCCAACAAATCTCTAAGTTCTTCAACTTCATATTTATATTTCCCTAACAACTCATTTTTTTTACATAGTTCATACAGTCTAAAAGCATATTTAGAACGTAACTTTAAAATTTCTCCTAGCTGATATTGTGTAAAACATTCTTTAAGCTGTAATAAATAAGGTTTAAGTTTTGGGTCAAAGCATAACTCTACATAACCTTCTCTCTCAAAATATTCAGCCGAAGATAGCCAATTTATTTGGAGTAAGGATTTTTCTTTCTTAATAGTAAGAGTTCGGTTTAAAAGAGACC
>NZ_JBMXVQ010000002.1:0-6838 GCF_053999135.1 Caminibacter sp. | reverse complement strand
TTTTCAAACTCTTCTCCGTAAAGGTCTGTCAAGTCCCCCGTTTCATACGGGTCAAAAAGAGTCCAAAGACCGTCTTCTTGTACTCTTTTCATAAATAAATCCGGAATCCATAAAGCCGGAAAAAGGTCATGAGCTCTTCTTCTTTCTTCTCCGCTGTTTTTCTTCAAATCCAAAAAGTCCAAAATATCCATATGCCAAGGCTCAAGATAAACGGCTATAGCCCCTTTTCTAGTACCAAGCTGGTCAACGGCAATAGCAATATCATTTGTAATTTTAAGCCAAGGAATAACCCCTCCGGCCGCATTTTTGTGATTGTCGATAAAACTGCCTAGAGCTCTTATTTTGCTAAAATCCCAGCCTATTCCGCCGCCGAATTTTGATAAAAGAGCCATCTCTTTATAATCGTCAAAAATTCCTTCTATATTATCGTTCATACTTCCCACATAACAGCTGCTGAGCTGATGGCGGGTAGTTCTTGCATTAGAAAGCGTCGGCGTTGCCACCATTACTTCGAATTTAGAAATAACATCATAAAACTTCTTAGCCCAATACCCCCTGATTGATTTAGGGTCGTTTAAATCAATGTTATCCCTGTCATTTTCAGGAATACTATCAGGATTTGTTTCGTTTTGAGCCAAAAACATAGCAACGCCCATAAAAAGCTGCTGAGGAAGCTCTATCGGATTTCCATGTTTATCTTTTATGATATATCTGTCATAAAGAGTTTTAATACCAAGATAAGTAAACTGTAAATCCCTTTCGGGTTTAATATAATCGTTTAAATCATTTAGGTCATATTTTTCTTTTAATCCCGGTATAATTCTTCCGGCCTTCTCGCCTTTTTCAAAATATTCCTTAAGATGATTATAACCGCTAAATCCCGTAACCCTGTGGTATAAATCATATAAGAATAGTCTTGCCGCCACAAAATTCCAGTTTGGTCTGTCTATATCTATCTTATCGACCGCTGTTTTTATTAAGGTATCCTGAATCTCTTCAGTGGTAATTCCGTCACGAAACTGAAGTTTTGCGTCAAGTTCAAGTTCACTGTAATCAACCCCATCAAGTCCCTCACAGGCGGCCATCGTATATTTTCTTATCTTGCTGATATCAAGCGGCTCGCGTCTGCCGTCTCTTTTTATAACTGTTATTCCCGGATACATTCATCTCCTTTGAAGTAAAAAATAATATTTTTAATGCGTTATGAAATAATATCACAATAAGTTTAAATTAATATAAAGGATTAGCACAAACACATCAACATATCTTGATATGTTTACATATTAGTGGTATAATTATAAATAAATTGAGGAGGGTCATATGAATTACATTAAAAATTTCGCACCTTCATGGTTTGCAAGTATAATGGGAACGGGAATACTTGCGGTAAGCTGTAAGCTTTTTAGCGGTTATTTACCGTTTTTATTACCTTTATCAAAAGGGCTTTTTTATTTTAATGTAGGTATGTTTTTTATTTTTCTGGTTTTATGGACATTAAGATGGCTTTTATTTTTTGAAAACGCGAAAAAAGACCTTTTCCATCCGGTAACCTCAGCATTTTATCCTACAATTGCTATTGCAATGCTTGTAATTGCGGGAGGGTTTATTATTATTTTCCATAATTTTAAATTCGCTGAAATTTTCTGGCTCGCCGGGGCTCTGCTTACCATATTTTTTGCGTTTTTAATCTCTTTTATAATGTTTTGTCATGAAAACATAGAAATCCACCATATTAATCCCGGATGGTATATTCCACCGGTGGGATTAATCGTAATTCCGATAGCCGGGGCGTTTTTTGAGCCTTTAAATAATGGAATTTATCAGGAAATTATTACATTAATAAATGTTTTAGGATGGGGAGGAGGATTTTTCTTGTACCTTGCTCTTTTGGCAATCATCGTTTACAGACTTATTCTTCACTCTCCGCTTCCGGGAAAAGTAGCTCCTACCGTATGGATTAATTTAGGTCCGATTGGGGCCGGAAACATCGCTTTGATAAATATCGTTTCAAAAACATCTTTCATAACAGATAAAGAACCGTTTTATATTTTTGCACTGCTTTTTTGGGGATTCGGGCTTTGGTGGCTTGGAATGTCCATTATAATGACATTAAGATACATTAAAAAAAGAGAGCTTAACTATTCAATCGCATGGTGGGCGTTTATATTCCCTCTGGGCGCATATACGGCATCCACTCATTTAATAGCAAAAACTCTTAATATTGAAATAATTGATATTTTGGGATTTATTATTTTTTGGTTACTGTTTTTCTTATGGACCATAACCTTAGTCAATACTCTTAGAAATCTAAAAAACATTTTCAAAGGATGAAAATGGAGGAATTTTTAAAAACCGTATCTGCTCTTAAAGACGAAACGAGAATAAAAATATTAAAATTCTTATTAAAATATAACGAAAGATGCGTATGCGAACTTGAAGCAAGTTTTAATATGCTTCAGTCCCGCCTCTCAAGGCATCTGAAAATCTTAAAAGACGCCGGATTTTTAAAGTCAAAAAGAGAAGGAAAAAAAGTTTTATATTCCATAAAAGAAGTGAAAGGCTTTAAAAAAGCAGCTTTAGACGAAATTGAAAAATTAAAAATTGACCTCCCGACTCTTAAAGAATGTTCTATTTGAATTACTTAACTAGCTATCATATAACCTATTAATGCCGCAATATAAGCAAAAACATTCGGATAAATAGTATAAAAAAGTCTCCACTGCCATTGAGGAACTTCAGCCCAAAATGTCCCCATTGCCGCAAGGCAAGGTGAATAAAACATAATTATTAAAATAATCGCAACAGCCGTTGCAAAAGGAATATTTTTTCTAATAGTTTCAATCAGCTCCTTGCTTGTCTCATCACTATCAGGAGTATGATAAAGTACCGCCATAGTCGAAACAACCACCTCTTTTGCAGCAAGTCCACTTAATATTGCAACACTCTCTTTCCATGTAAATCCAAGAGGTTCAAACACAGGATTAATCGCTCTCCCTATATCCGCCAAATATGAATGCTCAAGAATATATGCCTGTTTTTCACTATCCTGAATATTTTGAAGCTCTTTTTCATGTGCAGGATATGAGCTTAAAAACCAAATAATCAAACTTGCAGTCGCAATAAATGTCCCGGCTTTTTTAAGATACATTTTTGTTTTAATCCATAAATCAAAAAGAATGGCTTTAATTTTTGGAAATCTGTATTTTGGAAGTTCCATTACAAAAGGCTCCGGTTCGCCTTTAAACAAAACAGCCCTTAAAATTTTAGCTACAATCAACCCCATTAACGCTCCTCCGATATATATGGCAAACAAAACATTTCCCTGAATTTCAGGAGCAAAAAACGCGCTTACAAACAACACATAAACAGGAAGTCTTGCACCGCAGCTCATAAACCCTATTACAAGCATGGTTATTAGTCTGTCTTTTGGATTTTTTAGCGTTCTTGCGGCCATATATGCCGGCACACTGCACCCAAACCCGCTTACAAGCGGAATAAACGACCTTCCCTGAAGCCCGAATCTCTTTAACACCCCGTCCATCACATAAGCAGCCCTTGCCATATATCCGGTCTGCTCCATTAAATTAATTCCAAGATATAAAATTAAGATGTTTGGCAAAAACATAACAACCGCACCGACAGCCGGAATAACACCATTAACCACAGCATCTTTTATAAACCCTTCAGGCAATAATCCTCCAACCCATTCTCCAAACGCCCCGAAACTTGCGTCAATATAATCCATTGGAATACTTCCTAAACTAAAAGTTGCCTGAAAAATAGCCCACATAATAAACAAAAATATTGGAAGTCCTAAGATTGGATGAATTAAGATTTTATCTATTTTTTCCGTAAGTGTCTCTTTTTTTGCTTTTTTAGCTATTTGAGTTACAACTCCTTTGCTTAAAGCAAACCTCTCTTCAAACATTATAGTTTTGGTATCTTCTTCGTCATATTCAACTCTTAATCTCTCTTTTGCCGCTTTTAAAACATCAAGCAGCTCACTATACCACGGCTTTTCATGAATAATTTTATAAATATCCTCATCGTCTTCTATGAGACGAATTGCTACAAATCTTTTAGAAAATTTACAATCTTTTATTTTTTCTTTTAAATTTTCAATCTCTTCTTCGACAATTTCTGAATAATAAACTCTTGGTGTGTTTTTTTCCTCATATGTTTTAATTACTTTATTAAAAAGCTCTTCAAGCCCAAATTTTTCTTTTGCGGATACATTCTCAGCCCTAATATTTGTTAAAGTAAAAAATTTATCTGTATCTATTTCGCCACCTTGTCTTGCGTATTCGTCATACATATTAAAAGCAACTACCATAGGATGCTGCATATCTGCAATTTGCCATGTAAATGCAAGATTTTTTTCAAGCTGATTTGAATCTATTACATTTAAAATCAAATCATACTCTTCATTTAAAAGATAATTTTTTGTAACCTGCTCTTCCGGAGTGTAAGGATGAAGAGAATAAGTCCCCGGCAGGTCTATAAGTTTTATTTTGTATCCTCTTCTTTCAAATTCCACTTCTTTTTTTTCAACCGTAACCCCACTAAAATTTCCGACATGCAAAGTCGCGCCCGAAATTGAATTGATAAGATGACTCTTTCCGACATTTGGCTGACCGACCAATGCTACCTTAATCTCTTTCATTGCTTCTCCTTATATTTTTTCAACCTCAATCTGCTTAGCTTCTTCTTCTCTTAGAGCAATACTTGAATTGCCTACTTCTATATCAAACGTATTTTTTGCCAAAGTGTGTTTTAAAACCTTTACCTTTTCCCCTCTTGTAATACCCATTGAAAGAAGTTTTGATTTTAAAGGCTCTTTTGCATATATTTTTTTAATTATTCCTTCATCGCCTATTGAAAACTCATTTAGTCTCATTTTATCTCCTTATAGAATATTTTATGTGTGGTATAATATCAGTAACTAAAAAAAATTTTTTTGATATATATCAAGAAAAGGTAAAAAATGTGCTTGATTGAATATTATACATACGAAGATTATAAAAATTGGGAAGGCAATTGGGAATTAATTAGAGGAATGCCTCTTGCAATGGCGCCAAGTCCTGTGATTTCACATCAAATAGTAGCAACAAATATCGCTACTGAATTAAATTCCAACAAAAAGTGTGAAGAGTGTATAGCCGTAATGGAAGAAGATTGGATTATTGAAGAAGATACAGTTGTAAAACCTGATGTAAGTTTTATATGTTCAATTGAAAGTGATTTTATTATCAAACCTCCTGAAATAGTAGTAGAAGTTGTAAGCAAATCAACTGCAAAAAGAGATGAAAAAATAAAAAAAGAGATTTATGAAAAAGAAGGTGTAAAATATTATATTTTAGTATATCCTAACTTTTTGAAAGCCAGAATTTTTAAAAACGAAAACGGCTTTAAAAAAGTAGGAGAATTTAGTAAAGAAACTTTTGAATTTAACTTACCTTGCAAAACAAAAATTGACTTTGAAAAAGTATTTAAAATTTTAAGGAGAAGAAAATGAAACTATCAACACCGCTAAAATCAAATTCAATTAAAATTATGCTGCTTGGAAGCGGAGAACTTGGAAAAGAAGTGGCGATTGAGGCAAACCGCCTTGGATGTGAAATAATCGCAGTTGACAGATACCCAAACGCCCCTGCAATGCTCGTTGCTCAAAAATCATATGTAATTAATATGAAAAACAAAGAACAGGTACTTGATGTTATAAGAAGGGAAAAACCGGATTTTGTACTGCCTGAAATAGAAGCTATAAACATAGAAGCTCTTTTTGAAGCCGAAAAAGAGGGAATACATGTTATTCCAAACGCAGAGGCTGTAAATAAAACCATGAACAGAAAAAATATTAGAGTATTTGCCGCCGAAACACTTGGACTTAAAACCTCAAAATACAAATTCGTATCAACCTATGAAGATTTAAAAAAAGCGTGTGATGAACTGGGATATCCTCTTGTTGTAAAACCTATTATGAGCTCATCAGGGCATGGACAAAGCATTGTAAAATCTCCTGAAGAAGTAATTACCGCATGGGAATTCGCAAAAGCGGATGCAAGGGGAAGTGCGGATGAACTGATTGTAGAAGAGTTTATCGATTTTGATTATGAAATTACGCTTTTAACCGCTAAAAACGACAGCGAAATAGTATTTTGCCCGCCAATCGGACACATTCAAAGCGGAGGGGATTACATCTTCTCATGGCAGGAAATGGAAATGAGCGAAACGGCTTTACAAAAAGCTCAGGAAATCGCACGTAAAATCGTAGAAGGACTCGGAGGCAGAGGAATTTTCGGGGTTGAGCTGTTTGTAAAAGGAGATGAGGTATATTTTAGTGAAGTCAGCCCTCGCCCTCATGATACAGGACTTGTGACCCTTATTACTCAGTCACAAAGCGAATTTGCTCTTCACATAAGAGCAGTCCTTAACCTGCCTCTTGGATTTGAATTTTTAACTCCGGGAGCCTCTGCTGCGTTTAAAGCCGACAAAGATAGCTATATACCTACATTTGAAATTGACCCTGAAGTTTTTAGTGATAATAGCCGCTTTATCGTATTCGGAAAACCAGAAGCTCATCCGGGACGAAGAATGGGAGTGCTTTTGGTAAGTGATAAAACCTCAAAAGAAGCGCTAAAAAAAGCACAAGAGCTTATAGGAAAAATCAAAATCCTATAACTCTTTTTTAATATACGCTTTCAAATCAAGTGATAATTTCCATTTAGAATGTATAAAATTTAAACACTCTTTCCTTTTTTTTTCTTTCCTTCGTATAATACAATTGCAATAATAAAATCATTAAAGGAGTCTTTATGAAAAAAATAGAAGCAATTAT
>NZ_JBMXVQ010000001.1:0-7287 GCF_053999135.1 Caminibacter sp. | reverse complement strand
CCGTTTTTATTAAAAACGGCTATTATTTTTTCGATTTTTACGCTCACTTCTTCATATCCGTCCATATCAAAATCGCTCACAAAAACACCTTTTTCGTTATCGCACTCAATCAAAAACCTGTAAGCGTTGTCCCTTAAATTCGGAAGATAAAGCCCCCCGAAAATCCCGTGCCAATATACGTCGTTTGTCTGAAGCTTATAATAACTTTCATTTTTATTCCTGATATTCAGCATTCTTTTATGGATATGGTTTGATTCTTTGTATTTTCTAAAAAAATTCTTAAAAACTCCCCTGCCCTCAACCCCGAAATCCAGACACCACTCCATCATTTCGGGATATGAAACGTTTGGAAGATACACAGGTTTTGAGGGATTTTTATAATCCCTGAAATGCATCGTATTTAACTCTTTTAACGCCTTTTCCACAAATTCTTCAAGCCATTTTTTTTCATACACCCATTCATAAGTTGTGGGCCAGAGTCCGAATTTCTCACAGTCGTCGAACATAACGGGCATTTTTTCATTCTTTATTATTTCTATTGCCTCATCCACGTTTGAAAAAGGGATTTTATATCTTAAATTTTTTGAAATAGGAAAAATCTTTATTCTTTTACCGCTCTCTTCCGTTTCAAAAACAGAATCCGCCTCAATTCCCTGCACTTTTATATGATAATCATCCACAACAAGATACTCAACCCCGCATTCTGAAATTTCAGGGATTATCCCGTCATCCCATACTCTTTCAGTCAACCACAAACCTTTTGGAATTACACCCAGATTTTCTTTTAAAAACTCGTTTAATTTATTTATCTGGATAATTCTGTCTTCTCTTGGAATAACAGCAAGTATAGGTTCGTAAAAACCTCCTGTAAAAAATTCAATATTACATTTTTTAATATTTTCAAACACATCGGGGTATTTTGTTTTTAGTTCATTAAAAAGCCATCCGCTGCAGTGCATTGAAAACTTAAATTCCGGATATTTTTTCATCGTTTCAAAAAAGGGTGCGTAACACATCTCAACCGCTTTATCGACTGCTTCTTTGAGATTTTCGGTGGGCTGGTGGAGGTGAACCCCGAATAAAAAATCAGACATACCAGTTCCTTGCGTAATCACTGTTTATTTTTATATAAAGCCTGGTGGTTGAAGGCAGAATCTGAATAATTTTATTGTTTTTTAAAACTTCTATTCTTAAAACACCCTCTTTTTTTTCAAACTCTTTTTTATCTATTTCAATTTCTACAATCTCACCTTTCTTACAATTTACTTTTAATTCTTTATCTTCAAAAAAAACCTTATATTCATACTCATTCACCCTTTCCCCGTCAAGCCTTAAAAAAAACTTCTCTTCATTTTCGCCCCAGTAAAGATATTTTATGTTGTCATTCGCCTGCATTGTGCCTCCGCCTTCATACAGCACCCCCGCATCAATCCATTCAAAAAAGCTTGTAACCTTTCCGTCAATTACCGGATAAATATAATCTTTAGGTTCGCTTAAAATATTTTTAAGCTCTTTACTTCCTGTAATAGGTTCATCCAAAACTTTCGGATAAGGAAAGTTAATTAATTTATAAACGTTTTTTAAATGCTCCCTGAAAAGAGAGTCGAATTCTTTTGCGTACTCCGTGAAATGCCCTTTTCCATACCACCAGAACCAGTCACTTCCTTCAGCCTTCAAAAGTTCCTCTTCAGCATCTTTGTTAAATCCTTCTCTTAAACAGTCCCTTTTCGTATCAAACAAAAGCTCCCATGCCCTGTTTTTCTCTTCATCCCCTACCCATGTGTTAAAATCCCCGTAAATCCAGCTTCCCGGTTCAAGATGTTTTAAGCTGACTGTTTTTTGATTTCCGAAAAAAACAAAATTGTCTTTAAATTCTTTATAAAACTCTTCCAAAAAATCTTTTCCGTTGTTTTTATAATACTCCCACGCATTTTCCCCGTCTAAAATAACTACGTTAAAATCTTTAAGTCTGCTTTTAAAATCTTTTACGGCGTTTTTAGCTTCAAAATTTTTATATGTAAATCCGATTAAATCGCTTAGCGTATGGTCTCTGAAATATATCTCAACCCCTTCATATTCATACGCTTTTGTAATATCGTTAAATCCGCTTTTTTTTAAAACCGCCTCATCACTGAAAACCCTTTTGATTCCTAACTCTTTATAAAGCAGGACACTTTCTTCATCAACTCCTCCTTCGCTCGGCCAAAAAGCCGTAGGATATTCTTCAAAAAGCTCTTTAAAAAGCTCTTTTGCTTTTTTAATGTGTTTAACGGCATCATCCTTCAAAGAAAAAAAACCTTTCGGCAAAGATGTATTCGGATTTGCCTTTTTTGCCGTATTCATATCTATTAAAAGGGGCATTATGGGATGATAAAAAGGGGTTGTCGTTAAATCTATCAATTTTTCTTTAAACAGTTTTTTATAAAAAGGTATAATTCTTTTAACAAAATCTATCAAATAAAAAACAAGCTCTTTTTTTTCATCTTCGCTGAAACTCTCTTTTTGAAAATAATTTTTAATAAAGGAAGTCTCTTTCAAAAAATTTCCGCACCAGCTTAATAAAAACCAGACTTCTAAATCCAGAAACTCCTGTGTTGAGAGAGTGTCTTTTTTATAAAGGCAATCATACCTTTCATAAGGCTTTATCATAGTTTCATAATTACCGCTTTTTAATATTTTTAATAAAAATTTTTCTTCCCCTAACGTCAGATTATCTACTCTTTTTAACATTAAAGACAAAAATTCATCGTTTTTAACATCTTCATACATTAAAATCTGTTCTAAAAGAGTGGGCGTAAGGTTAAAAGTGACTTTTGCTTTAAATTTTGAGGCGATATAGGGCATATCGTAATAATCTTTTATGGAATGTAAAAAAACCCAGGGCAGAAAAAGCCTGTTTTCTTTTACATAAGAAGGCTGATGCATATGCCAAAGAAGGGCTATTTTCATTTTATCCATTCTTTTAACATTTTTTCATATTTTTGATAAATCATCTCTCCTCTTTCATTATCGTCCGCCTGAATATAAAGATTGATACTCTCACTGTATCTATCGGGAATCATCATTACCCATTCGTCATCGCTTTCATAAATTTTAACACCTTCTTCGCTTAAATGTCTTTTTGTCTTGGCATATGAGAGGAATTTTTTCATAACATACCCTTTTTTATTTTGAGGGCAGGAAATTGAAAAAATCCTGTAATAAAAAGAAGTAATCTCTTTTTCAATCTCACTGAGTTTCACATTGTGTCTGCTTAAAAGTTCCATTATTTTAAGAGAGGCATAAACGGCATCCCTGTGGATTGAAAACTCGGTAAATGCAAAATTACCGTCAAGCGTAGCAATAAGGTCGTATTTACTGAATTTTTCTTTTGAAAAATCGGAATATTTGCCTCTTTCAATCTCAAGCCATTCAAATTTTTTATCAATCATATCGGGAGCCCATAAAGGGAGGAAAACTTTAAATTTTTTATTTTGCATTTTTGCTTCAAGGTTAAACAGATACAAACCGCTCATCAGTCCTTCAAGTTTGTTCAAAATTTTTCCGTCATCCGCTACGATATTAATTCTTTGTGCATGAGGGTAAATTAAAAATCCGGCATTATAATCCATACATTTTACCAGCGTTGAAATATTTTCCTTACAGATTTTTTCAAAATGGGAAAAATTTTTAAGTTTCAAATTATCGTAATAATTGTTTAAAAGCATATTTTCAATCTCAAGCGCTTTTAAAATATCCGGAAAAATATCTTTTCCCATCCCCCACATCAAATCGATTACAACCTTAAAATTATTTTTGATGATTTTATGGTCAATCGTTTCTTTTATTTTTTTTATATATCTGTCTTTAATGCATTTTTTAGTATATTCGTCATCCCTTAAAAAGCCTATTTCGTTATAATCAACCCTTCTGAATTTTTCCCTGAAAAATGTTTTTTCAATTGTTTTGGCTTCCTGCGTTCCAATTCTGAGAGCATCCTGGTTAAATAAAAATATATCAATTTCGCTCGGGTCTATCACATTTTGTCTGAAATATACCCCTCCTGCGATATTTTCGTCACTTGCCACTTTGTGTCTTAAAAGGGGCACGGGAAAATCTTTAAGGTCAATCACGTCAACCCCGTTGGACAAAACACCTCCCACAAAGGCCCTTTTTAGCATTCTGGAACTCGGAAGATTGTCCCTTGCCACCAAAATTGTCGATTTTTCAGGCAGAGTGGAGGCAAAAGCCTCCGCCAATTTACAGCTCATTTCACAGTCGATTTCAACGTTTGTTTTACCCACGGCAATTCCGTCTTTAAATATGGCGTTTTTATATTTTTCTCCCCATATAATATTGTTCGTAACAATTGAAGCGGGTTCTATTTCTTTATCAGGCCAGATTGTTACGTCCTGCTCTATCACCGTAAATTTACCTATTTTACAGTTTTGCGCAATAATGCATCCGGCTTTCGCCTTTACAAGCTCTTCAATCTCCACATTATCACAGATTACCGCATTGTCAAACACACATCCTTTTTTTATTTTAACATTTTCCCATATAACCGAATTTTTTAATTTACAATCTTCCCCAATTTCCGTATTGTCACCTATAACAACATTCTGAAGCCTTGTGTTTTTTGCAATTTTTACGTTTTTCCCTATAACCACCGTATCGATAATTTCAACATTTTCCGGTATTTTATCATCTTCAATATATAAAACCCCTTCGGGAAATTCAATTTTTTTACCTTTATATCCGTATTTTACTTTGCCGTCGAATATATCTTTATGAACCTCCCTGTAACTTTCGGGATTCCCTACATCCCTCCAATATCCTTTTGCATCGTACCCGTAAAGAGTAATATTTTCTTTCATCAGAGTCGGAAACAAATCCTTTGAAAAATCAAAAGGCTCGTTTTTCGGAATATATTTAAGAATTTCCGGTTCTATTATGTAAATTCCCGTATTTATCGTATCGCTGAACACCTCCGCCCAGCTCGGTTTTTCCAAAAATTTCTCTATTCTCCCCTCCTCGTCCGTAATAACGATTCCAAACTCAAGCGGATTTTCCACAGATGTAAGGGTAATTGTAAGTTTTGAGTGTTTTGATTTATGAAAATCCATAATTTTTAATAAATCAAAATCACTCACTATATCCCCGCTCATAACTATAAAACTCTCATCCAGATATTCCCTTGCAAACCCTACAGCCCCGGCAGTTCCGTAATCGGCATCAGGCAGCACATAATGGATTTTAACGCCGAATTTCTCACCCGTGCCGAAATAATTTTTAATAACCTCGGGCTTATAATACAAAAGCACCACAAATTCCGTTATACCGGCATCTTTTAACCTCATCATCGATTTTTCCATCATAGGTATATTCATAACGGGCAGCATCGGTTTTGGAATCGAATGTGTAAGAGGCTGAATTCTTGTCCCAAAGCCTCCCGCCATTATCACCGCTTTCATTTTCCGACTTTCAATAAAGAATTTTTACTTCCAAACGGAGAATCAACACTCTCACAACTCTCATCAGCCGTCCATTTTCCATCTATTAAATACCCGAATTCATAACTTCCCTCATTTAATTTTTTCCTTTTTGAAAAAATACCTTTTTTATTCTTTTTCATCTTTTCTCCTTTCCAGTTATCCCAGCTTCCTTTCAATATTACTTCATCGGCACCCACGTCAAGTTCAAAAATTACGCTTTTTTTAGTAATACGCACCATTTTAACTCCTTTTGATAAGATTTAACGCATCTTCTTGCATCCTTTTTAAATGTTTTTCGGAAATAAAACTTTCGGTATAAATTTTTATAATATCCTCGGTCCCGCTTGGTCTTATAACCGCCCATCCGTTTTTGGTTACGATTTTTACACCGCCGATATCGGCCCCGTTTCCGGGCGCACGGGTCAAAATATTTTGGACTTTTTCTCCTCCGAACGTTTCAAGAGATATGTTTTCAAGTTTTTTAATTTTCTCTTTTTCTTCCGGAGTTGCGGGAATGTCAATTCTTTCATAGTAGCATTTTCCGAATTTTTCTTCGAGTTCTTTATAAATAAGATGGGGGGATTTATCTTTTGAAATAATCTCCATAGCAAGCATCGCCATAACTATCCCGTCCTTATCAGTTACCCAACTATCCCCGTTAAATCTCAAAAAGCTCGCTCCCGCACTCTCTTCGCATCCGATTGCAAGTTCTTTTTTATAAAGCCCTTCTCCGAAATACTTAAACCCCACAGGCGTTTCATAAACTTCAACCCCTAGATACTCGGCAATTCTGTCAATCATTGCGGTCGTTACGATAGTTTTGCCGATTTTTACATTTTTCCATTTCCTTGTATTAAAAAGATACCAGATAGCGACACTTAAAAAGTGATTCGGATTCATAAGCCCTTCTTTACAGACAATCCCGTGTCTGTCCGCATCCGTATCGTTAGCTACTATAAGGTCAAATTTGTCTTTGTGCTTTTCGACTCCCGCCATCGCATAAGGGCTCGAACAGTCCATTCTTATTTTACCGTCAAAATCAAGCGTCATAAACGAAAAAGTAAAATCAACATAAGGGTCGATTATTTCAAGATTAAGGGAATATGTTTCTTTTATTTTTTTATAAACTTCAAGTGAAGTCCCTCCAAGGGGGGCAGCCGCAAATTTATAAGTGCTTTTTTTAACAGCCTCAATATCCACAATTTCAGGTAAAGCCTCAACATAAGGCGTTATAAAATCATACTCTTGCACAAATTCGCTATTAATAGCATCTTCATAACTTTTATAGTTTTCAATAGAATTTAATTTTTCATTGGCATATTTTTCTATTATCTTCGTAACATCCGTATCCGCCGCTCCGCCGTTTGGGGTGTTGTATTTATATCCGCCGTCTTCCGGGGGGTTATGTGAAGGGGTTATTACTATTCCGTCGGCCAAATCTTCTTCTTTTTTATTATGTTCAAGAATCGCAAAAGAGACAAGTGGTGTGGGGGTATATGTTTTGCCGATTTTAACCTTTATTTTTTTGCTGGCATACACCCTCACAGCGCTTGCAAGAGCGGGTGTTGAGAGAGCGTGTGTATCAATACCAGCAAATAAAGGACCCGTCTGATTTGTGAGATTTTTATAATAGGCTATTGCATCGCTTATTGCAAAAATATGTTTTTCATTAAAGCTTTTTTTAAACGCGCTTCCCCTGTGACCCGAAGTTCCGAATTTAACGGGGGAGAGATTTTTTGTGTAATAAAAATATTTTGTAATAAGCTCGGGGATATTTACAAGCTGCTCTTTTTTAGGATAAGCCCCTTTTTTC